>CATZKS010000021.1 GCA_958421035.1 uncultured Collinsella sp.
GCCGTGACAGGAGATGACTTTAGCTGGACCTATCAGCCCGAGTCCGATGAACCCATCGTCGACGGCGAAGTTGCTGCAAAAGAAATCATCAGCCACAACGAAGCCTTTATTTGGCCGGTCCGCCTTGTGGAATCCTTAAGCGGCAAGACCAAAACAACCGCTACCTCCAACGAAGTCGATCTTGATCAAGACGTCGACCTGTCCATGCTCTCCGACACCTTTGACCAAAAGAAGTTTGAGAAGGATCTGGGCGACGCCATCGACGAGTTTAACGAGGGCCGTTCGGGCACGTTCGAGGCCAATAGCTCCTATGACGAGCAGGCCGGCAAGTTTACCGTCGAGAAGGCGCGCTCCAACGAAAAACTCAACCGCGAGCATGTCATTAAATATGCCGAGCTCGAGCTTGCCTCGCTGGCCGAAACCGTAGATCTTTCCAAGCTCGGCAACGATGCCTATGAGCCGCTCAATGGAACGCTGACCGATGATCAGATTCAGGCTGCATGTGATGCCGCCAACAACTTCCTGGGCGTCAACGTGACCCTTAAGCTCAACGGCGAGGATGCCGGAAAGGTTGATGGCAGCTCCGTGTTGCAGTGGATCAGCTTTGCCGATCCGGCCAACCCCACGCTCGATACGTCGCAGATCAGTAGCTGGGCAGCCGAGCTCGCCAACGGCTTTAATACCGTGGGCTCCACTCGCTGGTGGACGCGCGCCGATGGCAAGCAGTGCGCCGTCGAAGGCGGTGACTTTGGTTGGTCCATCGACAGCAGCTCGCTCGCCAAGCAGGTCGAAGACGCTATTAACAACAAGCAGACCGGCGAGATCGAGATCAAGTACTCCCAGAAGGCCGACACCTTTACCGCAAAGGGAGAGCCCGACTGGAAGGCATACATCGACGTCGACCTGTCCGAGCAGCACGCGCGCTACTATGACGAGAACGGTAATATCGTTTGGGAGGCCAACTTTATTTCCGGCAAACCGGGCGAAGACGCCACCCCCGAGGGCGTGTGGCAGATCAACAGCAACGACGGCGGCAGCACCCTGATCGGAGCCAAGGACCCCGAGACCGGTAAGCCCAAATACGAGAGTCCGGTAAGCTACTGGATGCCGTTCGAGGGCAACATGATCGGCTTCCACGATGCCACCTGGCAAAACGACAAGAGCTTCGATAACGCCGAGTCGTACAAGTGGTGCGGCAGCCATGGTTGCATCAACCTGCGCCTGGCAGACGCCAAGGCACTTCACGACTGCATCAAAGTCGGCCTGTGCGTGGTTGTCCACTCGTAGTGCAACGCACGCATTCCTACAACGTGGAACCGCTGCGACCAATCTAACAGTTCCGAAAGAAACCGTCCTATGCGCCCGCCCCAAACGGTGGGCGCATATAATTATCGAGGTTCTTTCTATAAAGGAGACGCTATGCCGAATGTCCCCACGATCACCCAGGCCCAGATGATACCGAGCGCACGCCCGAAGGTGCCACCGAAACGATTCCTCTGATTTCAAACGTATATGCCGACAAGCAGAGCGGACGCGCGAACGATACGGCCGAGATTTCCGATGAAGAGGCATATGCCAAGCTCAAGGCAAAACGTGCCGATCGTCGACGCAAAAAGCTGATTCGACGCGGTATTGCCGCCGGCGTCGTGGGTGCCATCGCGCTCATTGCCATTGCCGCAACCCTGGTTATCAATGCTCAGCCACAGGGCGCTAGTGGGCCTGTGACCGACATGGTGACCGAGGGTACGTTTACCACAACGGTCGAGGCGAAAGGCCAGCTCAAACCCATTTCGTCCTCAGTGGTCTCCCCTTCTGTCGACGGCACGGTCGATTCGATCAACGTGCAGGCAGGCCAATCCGTCAACGAGGGCGACGTGCTTATGACCATTAAAAATGACGAGCTCGATCGCAACGTTGCCGAGGCGCAGCGTGCAGTTGCAGCCGCTCAGGAAGACCTCGCCAACGCGCAGAAAGCCGCAACCGCCGCGCAGGCCACCCCGACGACGGACGCCGATGGAGCTTCCGCAGCGGCTGGCGTCTCCGCCGCATCGGCGGACACGAACGCCGTATCGGCCGCGCAGCGCAGCCTCGCATCGGCCCAGGCAAACCTAGACCAGGCGAACGCCAAGGCCGCCAGTCGCACGGTCACGGCCCCGAGCTCGGGTAGCATCGTGGAGCTCAACGCCAAGGTGGGCGCCACGGTAACAGGCGGCATGATCATGGGCGAAAGCGATACGAGCGGCGGCAAGCAGTGCATGCAGATCGCCGACCTATCTAAGATGAAGGTGACCGTGCAGGTGGGCGAAAAGGACATCGCCAAGATCGCCGTTGGACAGAGCGCCAACGTCACGTATCCCGCGTTTCCCGATATCGTGAGCCAGGGCACCGTCACGGCTATCGCGTCGGTGGCAAACTCCGATGCCGCCAACGGTGGCGGCGGCAGCGTAACCTTTAACGTCGACATCCTCATCGAGGCGCCCGACGCGCGCCTGAAGCCGGGCATGACGGCCGAGGTATCGGTGGTGACCGAGCAGCTCGACGACGTGGTGATGGTGCCGACGATGGCGCTCATGACCGAAGACGGCGAACACTATTACGTCAACGTGGCGACTGATGACGAGGGCAAGCAAACCCGTCGCGTGAAGGTGACCGTCGTGACGCAAAACGACAACGAAGCCGTAGTCGGCAAGACGCAGGTCAAGCACGACGACCAGGGCAACGAGATCAACCCTGGCGTGCCGGTTACCAAGCTGCGCGATGGCGACACCCTCGTCATGGACACCGGAGCGGACGCAACGGCTGACGGCGGCTACGGCGCGGATTCGGGCAGTATGTCTGCCGACGAGGGCATGTAATGCGTCCCGTTATCGACATCCGCAACGTGCACCGCATCTTTGAGAGCGAGGCGGGGTGCGCCCACATCCTGCACAACGTGAGCCTGGCGGTAAATCCCGGCGAATTCGTCGCCATCACTGGCCCATCGGGCTCGGGCAAATCAACGCTCATGAACATCCTCGGCTGCCTGGATAAGCCAACGGCAGGCGACTACTACCTGCAAGGGCTTAACGTGGCCGAGCTCGATGATGACGAGCTCACCGAAGTCCGCGCCCTGAGCATCGGCTTTGTCTTTCAGAGCTTCAACCTGCTGCCGCGCCTGTCGGTTATCGAAAACGTCATGCTGCCGCTGGCCTACACCAATGTGCCCCGAAGCCAGCGCGAAATGCGCGCCGTGCACGCGCTGCAGGCCGTCACGCTACCGGTCGACCACTGGGACCACCGCATATCCGAGCTCTCGGGCGGCCAGATGCAGCGTGTCGCCATCGCGCGCGCCCTTGTCAATGACCCGCCCATCATCCTGGCCGATGAGCCGACGGGAAACCTGGACTCCGCAACCGGAGCGCTCGTCATGGAAACATTCCACAAGCTTCAGGAGCGCGGCAAGACCATCGTGCTCATCACACACGACCCCGGCATCGCCGCCGAGGCCGACCGTGCCGTGACCATCCGCGACGGTCGCATTCACGACGGCGCGTATATTCCACATGCACCGCGAACCCTGCGCAGCGCCGTAGATAGCCTGCCCATGATTTCCGCCTGCGTCAACCCGACGAAAGGAGTGGTGGCATGAGCGCCCGCGATCTCATCCAGGAAGCCCTTCACTCGCTCGAAGCCAACAAGGGGCGCAGCCTGCTCACCATCCTGGGCATTGTCATCGGCATCGCCTCGGTAATCGCCATGACTTCGCTCATCGGCGGCATCCAAAACAGCCTGGTCAACAGTCTGGGTCTCAATGCGGCACGCATGGTGCAAATCTATTCGTCGCAAGAACTCACCGAGTCGGACATCGAGAAGCTTCAAAAACTGGTGCCGCAGATAGAGCAGATCGGCATTGTCGACAGCGCGTATACCGAGTACAAGACCGGCGATAAAAGCTATACCGTCATGGCACAAGGTGTCGATAGCGACATGCTCGACGCCGTGGGGGCCAGCAAGCTCATTGCGGGGCGCACCTATTCCCAGGCCGAGTCCCAGTCAGGCTCGCGCGTGGCGCTCATCAGCCGCAACGGCGCCGATCAGCTTTACGGCAACGAACAGGATGCGCTGGGGAAAACCATCAAGGTGTCCAACGGCGAGGTGCAGATTGTAGGCGTGATTGATGGCGGCAGCGACTCCATGGGCTCGCTTACGCTGTATATGCCACGCGAAACCATCTCCGAGTTGTTTGGCGACGAGAATCCTTCATTCCCCAGTGTGACGGCACTTGCCGCCGAGGGCACGGACATGGATGAGCTCTGCAAGACCATCGAGTCCAAGGTGCGCGCAATGAAGGGCATCGCGGAGGATGATGAGTACGACAGTGTATCGGCGACCTCCATGAAAAGCGCCATCGATGCACTCAACTCCTTTATGGGCGCATTCTCGCTCATCATGGGTGCTGTCGCCAGCATCTCGCTGCTTGTCGGCGGTATCGGCATTATGAATATGATGCTCACCAACGTGACCGAGCGCATCCGCGAGATCGGCATCCGCCGCACTCTGGGCGCCAGTCGTCGCGATATCACCGCGCAGTTTTTGGCCGAGTCCTCGGCACTGTGCGTCACCGGTGGCCTGCTGGGTGTCCTGATTGGCTATCTGCTGGCATGGGGACTCACGTTCTTTGCCGCAAGCTCGGGCATCATGAGCGAGTTTGGAGCTACCGGGACGATCACGCCAAGCTTCTCCATTACGACAGTGTTGATCGCGTTTGCCGTATCGGTCGGCATCGGCGTAATCTTTGGCTTCTATCCCGCTCGCCGCGCGGCAAAGCTCGACCCGGTGGAGTGCCTACGCTACCAGTAAGCCACCACCAACAAGTTGCGGTGAATTAGAGCGCCTAGCGCGCGAACTCCCGTAAAAGCGCGTCTTCCACTTCCCGAAGCGAAAGGGCCCCGCCTCCCTCGGCGGGACGGGTGACCACGATGCAGCTCGCCCCCGCGTCGCGCGCGGCGGCGAGCTTCTCGGCCGTGCCGCCTACGGTACCCGAGTCCTTGGTCACAAGCCACTGGGCGCTCACCTGCCGAAGCATCGCCTCGTTGAGCTCGCGGGTGAAGGGCCCCTGCATACCGATGACGTGCGACGGCGAAAACCCCGCGTCGATGCACTTCGTTATAGCACCGGGCAGCGGGAGCACACGCACGAAGAAGCGCTCCGTGAAATCGGCGACGCGCGTGTAGGGAGCAAGCTCCTTGCTCCCCGTCGTGAGAAGCGCACGACCCGGGTTCTCGGAGAGAAAGCGCGCCGCGCAGGCGATCGACGCGACCGACACGACGCCTTTGGGTAGCGCCTCAGCCGGGCGCGCAAGGCGCAGGCATCGTGCACCCACGGCGAGCGAAGCGGCCCGGATGTTGCCGCTTGCGAGCGTAGCGAAGGGGTGCGTGGCGTCGACGACGATGCGCGCGCCGGAAAGCTCGCGCTCCATGTCGGCCTCGTCGAGCCTGCCCGCATGCACCTCGATGCCCGGAAGTTCGCCCAAAAGCTCGCCTCCGTACTCGGTTGCCGCGTAGGCAAGGGCGGGGATGCCCGACCCGCTCGCCCATTCGCACAGAAGGCGGCCCTCGGTGGTGCCGGCGAAGATGCGCAGCGCCGGCGCGGATGCGGGCGCCGTCACTTCGGGCCGCCTGGGCGCGTGATCTGGTAGAGCAGCGCGTTCATAATGGCGGCCGCCACGGTAGAGCCGCCCTTGCGACCCCTCGCGACGATGGCCGGCACGCGTCGCGCGAGTAGCTCCTCTTTCGCCTCGACCACGTTCACAAACCCGACCGGCACCCCAACGACGAGCGCGGGCGCGATCTTCCCCGCGTCCATGAGCTCGGCGAGGCGCAGAAGTGCTGTGGGAGCGTTGCCGACGGCCACGATGAGCGGACCCTCGATGTCGCAAGCTTTGTCCATGCTCGCAACGGCGCGAGTCGTACCCGCGGCGCGCGCAGCCGCGGCGACATCAGGGTCGGCCATGTAGCACACGGCCTTGCAGCCGATCTTCGCGAGTGCGGGCTTGCTTATGCCTGCGAGCGCCATGTTCGTGTCGGTGAGCACCGTGGCCCCTGCGCGCAGTGCGTCGAGCGCACAGTGCGCGGCGTCATGGGTGAACACGAGGGAATCGGCGTACGAGAAGTCGGCAGTGGTATGGATGACGCGCTTCACGACGGGCTCTTCGAGCGGCGGGAACGAGCGGCCGCCGAGCTCTTCGGTGATGATCTCGAAGCTGCGCCGCTCGATGTCGCCAGGCGCCATCTCCTTGGAATCCATCTAGTACTCCACTCCTTCCCTTGCACATATCCCCTGAGCGTAGGGGTGTTTCTCGCACTGCATCTCGGTTATGTAGTCGGCCTTTTCCACGATCTTGCGGGAAGGCGCGCGCCCGGTGAGCGCTACTTCGACGCCGCGCGCGGACATATCGAGCGCGCGGTCCACGAGCTCCTCGTCGACAAGCCCCTTCGAAAGCGCGTCGAGCGCCTCGTCGAGCACGAGCAGCCCCTCCTGCGCGCCCTTGAGCTCGGCGAGCGCGGAAGCAAGGTTCCCATCGTGCAGCTCGCACGTCGCGGCAAGTTCTTCCGACGTCATGGACCAGGTAAACTTTTCCGACACCTTCCCCGCGAACACGGGCACGCCGAAATGCTCGGCGAGCAGTCGCGCCTCCCCGCTTTCGCCGTCTTTCAGGAACTGCACGACGACGACGCGGCGGCCTGCGGCGAGCATGCGAAGGGCGAGGCCCATCGCCGCCGTGGTCTTGCCTTTGCCGTCGCCATGATACACGTGGATCATACGCCCTCCTCGATAATGCGGTAGACATACTCCATGTCGAGCGCCCCGCGCACGCCGTCGGCCAGGCGGTCGAACTCGCGCGCACGGTGATCGGCCGCGGACGCCGCGCCCGCAGCACCCACGACGCTCTCGGGCAGGCCGCGTATACGCGCAAGCGAGCGCGCGAGGGCGAGCGCCACCCCCGGTTCGTCGAACAGGCCGTGGAGATAGGTTCCGAACACGTTTCCGCAGGCCGCGCCTTCTGGTTTGCCGCCAATCGTGCCCGCAGGGGCGCAGGAGACGGTCGTTTCGCCGTCGTGAATCTCGTACCCGCGCGCCGTCATGCCGTTCCACACCGAGAACGCGCCTTGGGCGCCCGTGATGCGCAGCTCCGACTGGGCGAGGCGCTTTTCCTCCTTGAACACCGTACTTGCAGGGATGAGCCCGAGCCCGCGCGCGGTGCCAGCGCCTTCCCTGCCGTGCGGATCGGAAAGCTCGTCTCCCAAGAGCTGGTAGCCTCCGCATATGCCGAGCACCGGTGTGCCCGCGCCCGAAAGCGCGCGTACACAGGCTCCGATGCCGCTAGCCGCAAGCCAGCGCGCGTCGTCGAGCGTGGTCTTTGAGCCGGGAAGCACCACCAGGTCGGGTCGGCCCAGATCGGTCGTCGAGGAAACATAGCGCACGCCCACGCCGGGCACGCGCGAAAGCGGGTCGAAGTCGGTGAAGTTCGACAGATGCGGAAGGCGCACGACGGCGACGTCGATGACACCGCGCGCCTCGCGGGCAGATAGGCGCGGCGCGAGCGAGTCCTCGTCGTCCAGGTCGAGCGTAAGATACGGCACGACACCCACGACGGGAACCCCGCACATCTTCTCGAGCGGGGCCAAACCCGGGCGCAGGATTTCCACATCGCCGCGGAACTTGTTCACCACAAGTCCCCGCAAAAGCGCGCGATCCTCGGGCGCAAAGAGCGCGACCGTACCGTAGAGCTGGGCAAACACCCCGCCTGGGTCGATGTCGCCCGCGAGCAACACGGGGGAGGACACGGCGCGCGCGAGCCCCATGTTGACGATGTCGTTTTCGGAAAGGTTGATTTCGGCGGGGCTGCCGGCGCCCTCGATAACGATGACGTCGTTATCCTCCGCGAGCGAATCGAACGCCTCCAAAATCTGCGGCATGAGCGCCTTCTTTCGCGCGAAGTAGTCCCTCGCAGCGAAGGCTCCCTGCGCCTTGCCGGCCACGATGAGCTGGCTTCGGTGGTCGCTTTCGGGCTTGAGCAGAATGGGGTTCATGCGCACGTCGGGCGCGATGCCGCACGCCTCGGCCTGCATGATCTGGGCGCGCCCCATCTCTAGCCCGTCGGCCGTGACACCGCTGTTGAGCGCCATGTTCTGGCTCTTGAAGGGAGCCACGCGCAGGCCGTCCTGCGAAAGCACACGGCACAGTCCCGCCGCAAGCAGGCTCTTCCCCGCGTTCGACATGGTGCCCTGGATCATGATGGGCTTCGCCCTACCCACGGGTATCGACCTCCTTCGCCGAGCCTCGGCCATCCGCGCCCGCCATAGCGCCGCCGCAAGAAGCACCGCCCCGTTCGTCGGGTTCGCCTTCGCCCGATGCGCCTTCCGCCCGAAGCACGCGGCTGAACGCCATCGCAAGCCGGGCATTCTCCTTGCGCGTGCGCACCGCGACGCGGCACCAGAAACGGGACAGTACCGAAAACGAGTCGCACGTGCGGACCAAAACCCCCTGTTTATACAGGCGCTCGGGGATGTCTTTCGCCGGCGTGCGGACTAAAAGGAAGTTCGCATCCGACGGCACGACGGAAAGCCCGAGCGAGGAGAGCTCGTGGGAAAGCCACGCTCGCTCGCCTGCCAATACATCGCGCGTGCGCGAGACGTATTCAACGTCTTCCAGGGCGGCGATGCCCGCGGCCTCGGCGACCGAGGAGACGGGCCACGCCTGCCCAGCCCGGCGAATCCCCTCGATGAGTTGGGCGTTTCCGCTGATCAGATATCCCAACCGCAACCCCGCCATTCCGTAGAGCTTGGTGAACGCGGAGAGCACGGCCACATGGCGCGAACACGCGGCGCGTGCAGCCACGCTCCTTTCGCGGGCGTCGGGCGCAAATCCGAGGAAGCACTCGTCCACGACGAGCAGCGCGCCCACCTGCTCGCAGCGGCAAGCCGCGGCATCGATCACGCTGGGGTCGACGAGGCGCCCCGTCGGGTTGTTCGGATTGCAGAGGTACGCCACGTCTCCCGGCCCCCCAATCGCGCGGGCGAAGGAGGCGGGCACGTCGAAGTCGCCCGCTTCGGAGAGCGGGAACTCCTGCACGCATGCGCCGTAGTACGATGCCGCCTCCGCATATTCAGAAAACGTCGGCGCGCACACGACGATGCGTTTCGGGCGCACCGCCGCGGCGAGCCGCCAGATGATGTCGGACGCGCCCGCGCCGCAGACGATAGTATCTTCGGGTATGCCCTGGGCGCGCGCTAGGGCGCGAACGAGGGCGAGGCTTTCCCTATCGGGGTAGGCGTCGATTCGAGAAAGCGCCTTGCAAGCTGCGGCGAGGGCGCGCGGCGAGGGCCCTGCCGGATTCACGTTCACCGAGAAGTCAATGAGGTCGGAGGCGCCCCCTTCGCAAGCGATGCCGAGCGATTGCGTGCTACCCCCATGCGCACGGGCGCGCAGGATTCCCCCGGCAACCCGGGGCGCGGCGTGGTCTTCCCTCATGCCATCGCCCCCACGGCGAGCACGACCGCCGCACGCGCGGCACCGAAGACGACGAGCGCGCATACGGACGCGGCGAGCATGAGCCTTGTCGCCCGGGCGATGTCGCCCCACTCGATTTCGCGGGACGCGTCGCCTATCGTCGGTTTCTCAACGAGCTTGCCGAAATACACCGCGGGTCCTGCCAGACGCAGCCCGAGCGCGCCCGCGCACGCTGACTCGGTCTGCGCCGCGTTCGGGCTCGCATGGCGACGCCTGTCGCGGCGCCAGATGCGCGCCGCCCCGCGCGCGTCGAGACCGACGATCGGGCACACGGCGATCATGAGCAAGGCCGATAAGCGCGAGGGAATCCAGTTCGCCGCATCGTCGAGGCGCGCCGAGGCGCAGCCGAAGTCGATGTAGCGCTCGTTTTTGTAGCCCACCATGCTGTCGAGCGTGTTCACCGCCTTGTACGCCATACCCAAGGGCGCACCCCCGATCATAAGGTAGAAAAGCGGCGCGATGACGCCGTCGCTCGCGTTCTCCGCCACCGTTTCCACGGCGGCGCGCGCGACGCCCTGCTCGTCGAGAACAGACGTGTCGCGTCCCACGATGAGCCCGACGGCTTCGCGCGCCGCGACAAGGCCGCCCTTCGAGAACGCGCGGGCCACGGTCAGGCTCTGGCGGCGTAGCTCGCATGCCGCGAGAATCTGATAGCTCGCCCATGCCTCGACCACGAAGCGCAAGCCGGAGTGAACCATGCCGCAAAGATGCAGGATTCCCCAGGTCAAAAGCCCACACGCAAGCGGAAGCGCCACAGCGAGCACAAGCCCTGCGGCGCGCGTGCCCGCGGACGTTTGCGGGAATGCGCCCCGCAGGCGGCCTTCGGCCCACGTGATCGCGCGCCCCATGGCAACGACGGGATGGGGAAGCCAGCGCGGGTCGCCGAAGGCAAGGTCGGCCGCGAACCCGACGGCGACGGCAAGAATCGTCATCACCGGGCATCGCCCCCCGAAGCGGGGCGAACGTCGCGAAGGCAGTGCCCATCCCAGGTGGCGGCCCATGCGCCGCCCGGCTCGGTATGCACGTCGAAGTATCCCATTTTCGGGACAGCTAGCTCGGAGAGCAGCGCTTTCACGGTACCCGCGTGAACGACGAAGACGGCGCGCCCACTCCCCTGGGCGCGCTCCGATTCGCACGCCTCCTTAAACGCCGCGACGACGCGGCGGGTGAAATCGCTCTTGCCCTCGCCATGCGAGCAGCGCGACTCGCACCAGGAGTCTACCCAGGCGCGGTAGCGCGCATCCTCTTTAAGCTCGGCGGCGCTTCGCCCCTCGAAGTCGCCGAAATCCATCTCGCGCAGACCGGGGCACGCCATAAGCTCCGCGTTCGGGAAGAGAATGCGCGCCGTCTGGTCGGTGCGGGCCATGCCGCTCGTAATAACACGGAATACGTCACGATCGCACGCGAGGTCGCGCAAAGCGCGATCGCCCGCGCTCGACAGGGGCTCGTCGGTGCCCGCCCCGCTGTAGCGATGATCTTCCGTGCCCGCCGTGGCACCATGGCGCACGAAAACGACTTCCAAAGGCGCGCCCACGCCCTGCGTCCCTCGAGGCGCATCGTCAAGGTTTCCTTTGATGACCTGGGGTATCCCGCACGTCATGCGCACGACGACGTCGGCGCGCGCAGCGAGCGCGCATCCCAGGCGCCCCGCGCGCTCGCGCCATTGGGCGTCTTCCGCACGCATAGGGACGACCCCCGAGCCGACCAAGGGCAGAATCACTACGTCGAAGCCGATCAGCCGCTCGAGCGCCCGGTCAGCGTCGAGCGCGCGTACGAGTTCCTCAGCACGGTACGCGACACGGCCGGCAAAAGCCGCGGGCACGCCGCCCTCCGCAAGCTGCGCCGCGTCGACGAAATCGTCCGCCGCGAACCCGAGCTTTTCGCGCACGAAGGTCCTCTTCCCCGAATGCGCGCCACCTACCACGAGAATCATAGGAGCATGCCCCCCGCCACCAGCATGGCAAGCATCGCGAGCTCGGCCCATTGCAGAAACCATCCGGCCAAATCACCCGTCACCCCGCCGAAGCGGGACAGGGCAACATGGCGGTACCACGCGAGCACCAAAAGCCCCGCCACCGCTATAAGGGCGCCGACGGTCTGAGCGCACGCGACCATCCCTGCAGCCGAAGCAGCAGCGAAAGCGCAAAGCGGCACGACGATCTCCGGGCGCTTCTTCGCAGGCGAGAGCCCCGCGGCCATGCCGTCCGCCCGCGCGGCAGGCCAGCATTCTACGGCGAGCCCCGAAAGCGCGCGGGAAAACACGAGCGAGCACAGAAGCGCGAGGAACGCTCCCGCCGTAAGCGGCAGCGCGGTGAACAGGGAAAACTGCAGAATAAGGTACACGACAACACCGATGACCCCGAAGGCACCCGCCCGCGGGTCGTGCATGATCTCGAGCTTTCGCTCGCGCGGGGCACAACTTGCAAGCGCATCGGAGGTGTCGCAGAGCCCGTCTAGGTGGATGCCTCCCGTCACCGCCACAGGCAGCGCCACGAGCACGGCCGCGACGATGGTCGCGGGCACGCCGAGCAGGTTCGCAACGTGTCCCCACGCCGTCATGAGGAAGCCTTCCGCAAGGCCCACCAGGGGAAACGCGGCAAGCGCATGGGTTGACCCGAAATCGGTCCAGGCCGATTTCGGGACGGGGATGCGCGAGAACGTTCCGAACGCCGCGCCGATTGCCTCTACTATCTTCACCTTGTAGGTCCTTCGCCTTTCATCCACACGGGAATCCCGCATACCACTTCGACTGCGCGGTCGGCCAGCGCCGCCACGCCCGCGTTCACGCGCGCGAGCGCGCGCCTCCATGCCTCGGTCCCTTCATCGTAGCGCATCCCATCGGCGAACACGTCGACGGTGACCACCACCGTATGCGCAGCGGCCTGAGCGAGCCGTTCAATGCCTCCGAGCACCTCGCGCGCCGCAGCGTCGGGGTCACGCGGGGACAAGCCGCCTTCCGCGAAGAGCTCGTTCGCAACCAGGTTGCCCACGTCCTCCAAAAGAAGCGTGCAGCCGCGCGGAAGCCCGGGCACTGCGGCGCCCACGTCACGCGTGCGCTCGAGGGTGGAAAACCCCTTGCCCTCGCGCAGCGCCCGATGGCGCGCGATGCGGCGGGCGCCCTCTTCCCCGAAGGGCTCCATCGTTGCCAGGTACACGCGAGGGCCGTCGTGCCCAAGGCACAGGGACTCGGCATAGGCGCTCTTGCCACTCGCGGCGGCGCCGATAACGAACGTCACCATCATTTCCCAGCCTCGAAATGCTCGTAAGCAGCCATGCCAGTCGCCGTGAACGTCTTCCCATCCCGGTACACGCGCAGCGCCGAATCCAGAAGGGGCAGATACGCCATGGCGCCCGCGCCCTCGCCCAAGTGCATGCCTGCGTCGAGGGGTGCCTTTATGCCGAGCTCGCGAAGAAGCTCCTGGCTTGCGGGTTCGCTTGATGCGTGGGTGCCCACGAGGTAGCCCAAGACATTGGGGCACAGGCGCGCCGCGCACAGGGCCGCCGTGCAGGATATGACCCCGTCGAGGAGCGCCGGCGCCTTCGAGGCCGCGGCCCCCAGGTAGAAACCGCACATCGCCGCGATGTCGAAGCCGCCCACCTTCGAGAGCACGTCAATCGGATCGGCGGGATCGGGCGAGTTCGCGTCGATAGCGCGCTCGACCACGTCGCGCTTGCGCGCGAGCGAGGCGTCCGAGAGCCCCGCGCCGCGCCCGACGAGGCTCCGCGCGTCCGCCCGGATGAGCACTGCGGCCACCGCCGCCGAGGTGGTCGTGTTGCCGATGCCCATCTCGCCCGCGGCAAGAAGGCGCACGCCGGCGCGGGCAAGCCCGCACGCGACGGCGATTCCGACCTCGATCGCACGCACGGCCCCATCGCGAGACATAGCGGAGCCGTGCGCGATATTGTCGCTCCCCCGCCGCACGTTCGCGCGCACCATGCGCGCGTCTTCTATGCCCCGGGCCATACCCACGTCGACGGGCACGACCTCGGCACCCGCGAACGCCGCCATGCGGCAGGCGCTCGTGGCCCCCTCGCACATGTTGCGCGCGACGGCTCGCGTCACGTCTTGCCCGCTTTGCGACACGCCTTCGGCAACGACCCCGTTGTCGGAGAAGAAAACCGCGAGCGCACGGGGAAACTCGGCAACTTCGGCGCTCCCCTGAGCTGCGGCGATACACGCGACGGCGTCTTCAAAGTCGCCCAATCCCCCCAAGGGGTGCGCGATGGAGTCCCACGCGGCGTACGCGGCGGCGCGGGCGCACTCGTCTGCAGGCGCGATCCGGAAGAGCGCGGCTTCGAGCACGGCGCCCGGCGCCGACGAGAACGCGCGCTCGACTTCCTCGCGGATGCAGGCAAGCGCGGTTTCGGTTGCTTCAGCCATGCCGTCTCCTCTCTGCGAACGACGCTGCGGCAGACGCGAACGCGCGCGCAACGTCGGGGTTCGCAGGATAGTACACATGCGGGAAGCCCGCAACCAGGGACGGGGTGGTCGTCATGCACGGCCAGCCCTTGTCGCGCCGGGGCTTCTGCGCCCAGAAGTCGCCGCCCGGGCAGGTGGACTGCCAGTAGTGGAACTCGTGCGCGCGGATGCGTGTGCCGCGCGGCCCGTAGAGCCCGTCGCGTTGGGAAGTGAGCTCCACGTACCCGAAATGGGACAGCCTTCCCCCGTTCTCGCTTGCGCCCTCAAGGGCGCCCGCAACAGGCCAGCGCCGCCCCTCGTTATCGGCGATTTCGCGCTGCAGGTACAGAAACCCACCGCATTCGGCGACCGTCGGCATGCCGGATTCCACCGCGCGCCGCACCGCCTCGCGCATCGGCGCGTTCTCGGAGAGCTGCCGCGCATGGAGCTCCGGGTAGCCGCCTCCCAGATAGAGGGCGCTTGTCCCCCGGGGCAACTCGCTATCACACAGGGGGCTGAAAAAGACCAGCTCGCAACCCAGGTCCTCGAGTGCGCGCAGGTTCTCCTCGTAGTAGAACGAGAACGCCTCGTCACGCGCGACGGCGACGATGGGCCGCGCTCCCGCGATCGGCTCCAACCGGTATGGTTCCTCGCGGATATCGGGTGCCGTCGCCGCTATTTCGAGCAAGCGGTCAACGTCGACGCTCTTTTCCGCCAGCTCGGCCATCTTGTCGATGCGCGCGGAGAGCTGCTTGACCTCATCGGCGGTCACAAGCCCCAGATGCCGGCTTTCGAGCGAGAACGCCTCGTCGGCGGGGATATTACCCAAAACCGCGACGCCCGTGTGCTTCTCGATCGCAGGCGTCGCGTAGGCGCAGGCAGCGGCGCTCGTCTTATTCAGCACGACGCCGCGCACGTTCGCACAAGGCAGGAACTCGACGATGCCGCGGATTACGGCGGCGAGCGATAAAGACGCCCCACGCCCGTTCACCACTAAAACGACCGGCGTTTCCGTATCGCGCGCAACCTGGTAGCTGCTCGCGTCGGCCACGCCGGGCGCCATGCCGTCGTAGAAGCCCATGACCCCCTCGAGCACCGCGACATCCGCGCCCGCGGCGCCGCGTGCGAGCAGGGCGCGCAGCGTCGGGGCGTCGGTGAAGAAGCCGTCTAAGTTGCCCGAGCGCGCACCCACGACGCGGCGATGAAAGAGCGAGTCAATGTAGTCAGGGCCGCATTTGAAGGCCGCGCATGCAAGACCGCGGCGCGCGAGCGCGCGCAGGAGCGCGCACGTTACGACCGTCTTGCCGCTCCCGCTCGAGGGCGCAGCGACCATGAAGCGCGGGATGGACGTGCTCACCGGGCGCCGCCTTCCCCACCTGCACCACGCGCGCTGACGAGGAACACAGGGTTTTGCGCTTTCATAAGATGGTGCGAGCCTACAGCCTCGGCGCGGGCGGCCGACACCTGGCACGCCTCGAACCCCTTAAAGCGCGAACCCGAGAGGAGCGCGCACGCCTCGGTGAGCGTCTCAACGGTAACGCATGGCACGCACAGGCGAACCTGCGAGTTCTTCTCGAGCGCCGCCTCCACGATGGAGGGAAGCTCGCCCGCGCTCCCGCCGACGAACACGGCGTCGGGGACGGGCAGTTTCGCGAGCGCTTCGGGGGCGACGCCGGGGACCGCATGCACGTTGCCGCACCCGAATGCATCCGCGTTCTCTCGGATGAGCCGCACGCCGGTCGCGTTGCGCTCGACCGCCCATACCGACCCCGCTCGCGCGACGAGCGCCGCCTCGATCGACACGCTCCCCGTGCCGGCGCCGACGTCCCACACGGTGTCGGTCGCGGCAAGGCGCAGCTTCGCGAGCGCGACGGCGCGCACCTCTTGCTTGGTCATGGGAACGTCGCCGCGGATGAAGAGCTCGTCGGGAATGCCCGAGGAGGCGTACGGCCAGCGGGAGCTCGCGGCGCCGCCTGCGAACTCGATAAGCATCACGTTCAAGTCGTCGAACGTCTGACCTGCAATTTCACTTGCGGTCGCACAGGTGATGCGCTCGTCGGGGTACGACAGGCGCTCGGCCACCGTCACGCGCGCGTCCCCGAAGCCCGCCTGCACAAGCTCGCCCGAAAGCCGCGAGGGGTCTTCCCCGCCCGACGTGACGAGAAAGAGCTCACCTGCGCGCTCGGCCTCGATCACGATGTCGCACGCCACGCCGTGAGCGCTCGCGAAGCGCCAATCCTGCCATGGACGCGCGAGGCGCGCGGCGAGATAAGACGCCGAGCTTATGCCGGGAATGACGCGCACGTCCACCTGCGCATCGCCGGAGAGCGCCTCTACCAGGCGGCGCGCGCCGCTGAACAGCCCCACATCGCCCGTCATCACGACCACGGCGCGCTGCCACGACGCCGCATCGGTGAGCGCGGCGACGATGTCCGCAGTCTTCACGAGCTCGCATCTCACCACGTCGGGCGGCACGTCGATGCCGGCAAGCGCGCGATGAGCGCCGATGACCACGTCGGCGATGTCGATCGCGTCGAGCGCCGCGCGCGAGAGCAAGTCGGGGTTTCCGGGCCCCGCCCCGATGATCGTTACCTTTCGCATGGAATCTCCCGATACCCGCGCGGCGTGACCATACGGCCGCCTACGCGCTTCGTGTCCGCGTTGCCGACGAACACGGTGGTGAACATGTCGGCGTCGAGCTCCCCCAGCTCGGAGAGCCTGCACATGCCCGACTGCTGCCCCTCGCGCCCGATGTTGCGTACCCAGCCGCAGAGCGTGTCGGGGGCCTTCCATTCGAGCATAATCTTCGCCGCGCGCGAGAGCCTGTCGGCGCGCTTTCTGCTGCGCGGGTTGTACAAACAGATGCAGAAGTCGGCGCTCGCCACGGCGGCGAGCCTGCGCTCGATGACCTCCCACGGCGTGAGCAGGTCGGAGAGCGACATGACCGCGAAGTCGTGGGCAAGCGGGGCGCCGAGCACCGCCGACCCGCTCTGAGCCGCGGTGGCCCCCGCGATAACTTCCACGTCAACATCGGGGTAGTCCTCCGCAAGCTCCAGCACGGGGCTCGCCATGCCGTACACGCCCGCGTCACCGCTGCACACGAGCGCCACGGCTTCTCCGCTCTGCGCGCGCGAAAGCGCCAGGCGGCACCGTTCGACCTCGTGCATCATCGACGTCGCGAGATGCGCCGCGTCGGGCACGGCGGCGAGCGCGAGCTCCACGTACTTCGTGTACCCCACAACGATGTCGGCCGCCTCGAGCGCGTGCCGAGCCGCAATCGTCATGCCGTCGGGGCCGCCCGGGCCGATCCCCACCACGAAGAGCTTTCCCATCACCGCTCCTTAAACGAAAGTTCGATAGTTACCTTGGAAAACGCGACGGTCACGCCGCCGTGAGCGAGCTTCGGGAAGATCAGTTTACCCCCGTCCGCGAGCGCCGCGCGCTCGCACACGTTGTCGACCCCCACCGTTGCGCGCACGAAATCAGATGGCGAAACGCTGCCTTCGACCTGCGACAACTCATCTGCGGAATACGTCGCAAGCAGAATATTGCGCGCGCGGCAGAAGGCGAGCAGACCCTCCTCGTGCGCCTTCACGTCGATCGTTGCCGCCTTGCGCACGGCCGAAGGCGAGATACCCGCCTGCCCGCACGCGAGAAGAAACGCCTCCTCGATCGCTTCGGCGCACGCACCGCGACGGCACCCTATGCCCGCAACGATGCAGGGCACGACAAGGCGAAGCGGCTCGGGCGCAGGCGCCTGCACCCGCATGCCCGCCGGCATCCCCGTCTCACCGGCGGGCACGACCTCGTCCGTTGTCTCCGCCGCGCGAACGAACGCGCCTGCATTCGCGCCAGCGAACGGCGACACGACGATATCGGCCCGAGCGCGGTCGGACGCAATGTCTACCCCCTCAGGCGGCTGTCCCGAAATCGGCATGTCGGAATAGAGTGCCACGCGCCCGCCCGAAAGCAGCCGCGCCGACACTCGCTTGATGGCCTCGGGATTCGAAACGGCGAGCCCCGCACAGCGCGCCCACGTATCCACCGCCCACACGCCGCGGACGTCGGTCGCCGTGGTGATGACGGGGATGGCCCCTACCGCGCGGGCCACAGTTTGCGCAAGCTCGTTCGCACCGCCCAAATGCCCCGACAAAAGCGGGACGGCAAAGCGCCCCGCCTCGTCAATCACCACAACCGCGGAATCGGTTGCCTTCGAAGCGACATGCGGCGCGATCGCCCGCACGGCGATGCCCGCCGCGCCCACGAACAGAAGCGCGTCCGACGCTTCCCACGCGAGCGCCGTCCATGCGCGCAGGTCGGCCTTCCCCTCGCCGAACCCGCGCGAAACGGAAACGTCCCAGCCAGGGTCGTCTTCACCTGTCTGTGCGCAATCGGAAAGCGCGTGTGCGGTGCGCACCGCCAACGCATACCCCCTCTCAGTGAACGCTATGCAGGAAACCCTCATCTAGCGCACCACCATCGTCGAGAAGTAGCTGCCCCGATCGGGCACATCGTCGAGCGAGCGGTACACGCGCTCGCCCGGAAGCCCACAGTCCTCTACAAGCTCGGCACCGTCGAAGGCACCCTCCTCGCAAAGGAAGCGCTTCGTGTCCGCAAGCGAGCGGCGCGCCTTCATGACCACCTTCGTCCCCGGCCAGCCGATTGCACGGCGCACCCCGTACAGCACGCCTTTACTCATAGGTCGCCCCCAATTCCCCGATAACTGCATCGGCGCCCGACGTGCGGAAAAGCTCGCGGCGCTCGGCGTCGAACACGACCGCGGCGATGTTACATGCGCCCGCCGCGCGACGGCGCAACCTGTCCTCGATTGCCGCAGCGAGCGAGGCGCGCGCAGCGTCCCACACGCCGGCGGCCTCGATTACCTCGAGCGCCGCCGTGGTCGTGACCGACGACATGATCTCGCACACGGTCTTCGCGCCCGCGCCGGCCAAGGCCGCGTGGGCGGCCAGAATCTCCGCGCGGCAGTCGGCGGTACGCGAATGGGTGTCCATGATACCGCCAGCGACCTTCACCAACTTGCCGATGTGTCCCACAAGAAGGACATTGGTAAATCCCTCGCGAACGCAGCAATCAATCGCATCGCCCACGAAGTTGGAGATGAAGACCACCGGCGCACCGTTTAGGTGGAAATGCCCCGAGATGAACTGCGCGCCGTAGTTGCCGGGCGTGAGCACGACTCCGCGCCTCCCCATAGCCGCATGCTGCCGGATCTCAAGCTCAATGCTGTCGCGCAAGGCAGCGAGGCTGCGCGGCTCGACGATGCCCGTCGTGCCCAGGATGGAGATGCCGTCCTCTATCCCCAGGTGCGGGTTGAAGGTCTTTTTGGCAAGGGCAACACCCTCGGGTACCGAAATCGTCACAGCAATATTTCCAGAAAAGCCGTGCGCGGCGCACACCTCACGCACCGCCGAAGTGATCATCGCGCGCGGCGTCGCGTTGATGGCGGCCGCCCCCACCGGCTGCTCGAGCCCGGGCAACGTCACGCGCCCCACGCCCACGCCGCCATCGACGGAAACTTCCGATTCGCGCGCGGGCACGCCCTTGCTGCCCGCAACGCCCGTGCCCGACCCCGCATGTTCCACGCGCGCGTACACGAGCACGCCGTCGGTCACATCGGCATCGTCGCCTGCGTCCTTTTGCACGGCGCACTGGGCGCACCCCTCGCCGATGCATGCATCGACCACGTCCGTCTCGACGGGCAGCCCGCCGGGGGTGACGATCGACACGTGGCCGACGGGCTTTCGTGACAAGAGCATCTCGCAGGCCGCCTTCGCCGCAAGCGTGGCGCAGCTCCCCGTGGTATAGCCGCAGCGCAGGCGGGTCGTCCCGGTATATATGTAGTGCTCGAAGGCCACGCTAGCTGCTCGCCTTCCGATACCCCGTGGCAAACGAAGGGTCGTAAAGCTTGCTGCGCTCGTAGGACTCCGCTTGCACGCCGTCGTGCGCAAGCCCGCCGCGAGCTCCGAGCACGCGGCCCACCACCACGAGCGCCGTGCGGTCGATGCCCTCTCGCGCGCCCGCATCGGCGAGCGTGCCCACTGTGCAGCGCACCACGCGCTCCTCAGGCCAGGTCGCCTTGTACACGAGCGCCGCCGGCTCGTCGGAGCTGCGGCCCGCGGCCAAAAGCTCGGCGGAAAGCTCGGCGAGCATACCCGAGCTCAGGAAGATGACCATAGTCGAGCCGCTTTCCGCCATGGTGCGCATGCCCTCGCCCGCGGGCATGGGGGTGCGCCCGGAAAGCCGCGTGATCACGACCGACTGGCTGATTCCCGGCAGCGTGTATTCCTGGCGAAGCGCCGCCGCGGCACCGCAAAAGCTCGACACGCCGGGCACCACCTCGTAGTCCACGCCGCGCGCGTCGAGTGCGTCCATCTGCTCCTGGATGGCGCCGTACAGGCACGGGTCGCCCGTGTGCAGGCGCACCACTTCCTCGCCCCGCGCATCCGCCGCGCACATCACGTCGAGCACTTCCTCCAAGGTCATGTGCGCGCTGTCGTAGACGACGCAGGATTCCTTGCACTCGGCGAGCAGCTCGGGGTTCACAAGGCTCCCCGCCCAAACGACCACGTCGGCCGCGCGCAAAAGACGCGCCCCGCGCAGCGTGATAAGGTCGGCGGCGCCCGAGCCTGCGCCAACGATATGAATCATCCGAGCCTTCCCTTCCCGTTTCTCATCGCAACCGTTTACGCCGCCATTCGCGCAGCGGGCAAAACACGGCGCCTGCGGCGGCAATCGGCGCAAATACGCAGGCAGGAGGCGCAATGCAGCCCGCCCTGGCTTTGACACGTTCACAAGTGC
>CATZKS010000022.1 GCA_958421035.1 uncultured Collinsella sp.
AACTCGAGATGGAAGGAGCGATCGGATAATGAATCAGACCACGAACACCGCTGCTACCACCCTTGAGCAGGTCAATGCGATGCCGGCTGCCACATGGGGCTGGCTGAAGATGAATCAAACCAAGCTCGAGCTCTCTGACGAGCTTGCCGCCGCTCCCGCCGAGACCGTTAAGGTTGAGGGCTTGGACGAGCAGTTTGCTGGCGTGGCAGACGCGTTCGACGCCGCCATGGACGCCATGGCCGAGCGCTTCCCCGAGCGCCGCGCCTCCGCCCCTGGTGATGCCGCCGACCGCGCCCGCATCACACCCGAGACCGAGCTTGACGTGCCCGCCACCTCCATCTACCAGGCCGGTGCCATCAAGCTCGAGGAGGAGCTCTCCCCTGCTGAAGCCTTCAAGACCGGCATGGGCGAGGCTGCCTACACCTACTTGGCCGACCACGCCGCCAAGCGCATCGTCATCGATGTGCCCGCATACAAGCACGCTACGGTTACCGTGCGCGTGAGCGGTGTCGATGCAGCCGCGGCCATCGCCGCCATCGATGTCGTCGCCCGTCCGCAGGCAACGCTCGACCTACGCATAGCCCTGGACTCCCCCGTTGCCGGCCAAGGCGTCGTGGGCTCCGTGCTACGCGTGTGCGCCCACGAGTACGCCACCGTCAACGTGACCTGTACGCAGACGCTCGACGATAGCTGGATTGCGCTCGACGACACCGGCCTGTTCCTGGACGAGGGTGCGCGCGTCAACGTGCAGCACACCGTCCTGGGTGCCGGCGCCAGCGCCACAGGCCTTGCCGGCGACCTGCTGGGCGATACCGCCAAGGTTACCATCGATACTGACTACCTGGGCGCCCGCGAGCAGGTGCGCGACTTTAACTACGAGCTGCGTCACCGCGGTCGCAAGACCGAGTGCGAGATCGACGCCAACGGCGTGCTGACCGGCACGTCCAAGAAGGTCTACCGCGGCACCATCGACCTCGTGCACGGCTGCAAGGGTGCAACCGGCACCGAGCGCGAGACGGTGCTTTTAGCCAACAAGGGCGTCGACAACAAGACCGTTCCCGTCATTCTCTGCGACGAGGACGACGTCGCCGGCAACCACGGCGCCACCATCGGCCACGTCCGCGACGAGCAACTGTTCTATCTCGCCTGCCGCGGCCTTGACCAAAACGCCGCCGAGGACCTGTTCATCCGCGCCAAGCTGGAGGACGCCGCGCTTTCCGCCACCGACGAGCGCACCCGCGCAGCCGTCGTCCGCCTGGGCAACAACCTGATCGACAACTTTGAAGAGGAGCTCGCATGATCGACACCGAGCACGTTAAATGCGATACCTGCACCGCGCCTGAGCCCATGGAGCTCGACGCCAGCGACGAGGCCTCGCGCGGCTGGCCCACCGTGGACATCGAGACCAACCCCTACAAGGCGCAGTTCCCGCTGTTTCAGCAGCACCCCGAGATCGCCTTCCTCGATAGCGCCGCCACCGCGCAGCGCCCTGCCTGTGTGCTCGACGCCGAGCGCGACTTCTATCAGCGCATGAACGCCAACCCCCTGCGTGGCCTGTACTCGCTGTCCGTCGAGGCCACCGACGCCATCGCGAAAGTCCGCCAGCAGATCGCCGACCTCATCGGTGCCTCACAGGCCAACGAGGTCATCTTCACCCGCAACACGAGCGAGTCGCTCAACCTGGTCGCCAAGAGCTTTGCGCCCACAGTGCTCGAACCGGGCGACGAGGTCGTCATCACCATCATGGAACACCACTCCAACCTGATTCCGTGGCAGCAGGTCTGCCACGAGACCGGCGCCAAGCTCGTCTACCTCTACCCCACCAAGACCGGCCAGCTCACGACCGAGGAGGTTCTGTCCAAGGTGAGCCCCAAGACCAAGATCTTGGCCGTGGGTCAGGTCTCTAACGTCCTGGGCGTTGAGAACCCGGTCAAGAACCTCGGCAAGCTCGTGCACAAGTACGGCGGCTATCTGGTCGTCGACGGCGCGCAGTCGCTGCCGCACATGCCGGTCGATGTGGCCGACCTGGGCGCCGACTTCTTTGCCTTTAGCGCACACAAGGCCATGGGTCCCATGGGCATTGGCGTGCTGTGGGGCAAAATGGACCTGCTCAACGCCATGCCACCCATGCTCACCGGTGGCGAGATGATCGATTCGGTCACCGAGCAGGACGCCGCCTGGGCGCCCGTCCCCGAGAAGTTCGAGGCCGGCACGCAGGACGCCGCCGGCAT
Organism: uncultured Collinsella sp.; assembly: GCA_958421035.1. Classification (GTDB taxonomy): domain Bacteria; phylum Actinomycetota; class Coriobacteriia; order Coriobacteriales; family Coriobacteriaceae; genus Collinsella. The sequence goes on from CATZKS010000022.1 coordinate 2,232, forward strand.
CTTCGCCACGGGCGCCGCCCTTGATTACCTGGTCAACACGGTGGGTTACGAGAACATCCAGGCCCGCGAGCAGGCACTCGTCCACTATCTGATGGGCGAACTCATGCAGCTCGACTTTGTCCAAATCATCGGTTCCATCTACTGGGACAACCACCACGGCGTTGTGAGCTTTAACGTCAAGGGAATTCACCCGCACGACGTCGCGAGCATCATGGACATGGACGGCGTCTGCATCCGCGCCGGCCACCACTGCGCTCAGCCGCTGCTCACCTGGCTGGGCGTCGAGAACCTTGCCTGCTGCCGCGCCAGCGTGGCCTTCTACAACGACAAGGCCGACATCGACAAGTTCATCGCCGGCCTGCATCACGTTTGGAGCACGTTCAATGGGTAATCTGTACACCTCCACCACGTTTATGGAGCACAACTCGCACCCCGACTATAAGTACGAGATGGATGCCCCCACGCATGAGCACGACGGCATCAACCCCAGCTGTGGCGACGAGCTCACCTTGCAGCTGCGTGTCGAGAAGGGCGTGATCGAGGAGGCCTCGTTTACCGGGCACGGCTGCGCCATCAGCCAGGCCAGCGCCGACATCATGGCCGACCTCATCACCGGCGAGACCGTCGAGGAAGCTCACCGCTTGGCAGAGCTCTTCCTCGCCATGATCCGCGGCGAGAAGCTCTCCGAGGACGACCTGGAAGACCTGGACGAAGCCGCCCAGCTCCAGGACATCTCGCACATGCCCGCCCGCGTCAAATGCGCCGAGCTCGCCTGGCGCACCCTCGACGGCATGCTCGAGGGACAAGTTAACGAATAGCGGATGCCCTAAATCCAAGGATTTTGATTGTCGAGCCGTCCGATACGGACGACTCGGCTTTTTCATAACGAGCGCGGATACACAGTCCGCGCGTCCGGCGCCCGGTCTGTCATTTACTGCGCTGTCAGCTGCGAACACGGGCGTTTTCCACAGCATCAAATGCCTGCCGCAGGGCCACGGACCCGCCAAGCAATGTGCCAAGCCCCGTCCTACCGGGCTCCGGCTCGCCTCGCGCCTGCCGCAGACGGGTCCCCTAGGGTGCGGCGTGCATTTTTGCGAGTATTCAGCACGACAAGCCGTATGTATACGCATTGGAAGCGTTAATCAACATCTCCAGTCGCCTTTATATTGCGTTTTAGAACAAGAATCGTGGTCTCAGGAGGCGCAAACATGAGTTTCGGGAGCGTATCGGCAGGCATAAATAGTTTCAGAGCCCGTATGTTGCAAAATAGCGGCGGCGCCGACAGCACCACGATGCAGAAAACTCCGCTTTTTGCACGGCGCGGACGGGGGTAGGAACGGGCAAAACCGAGCGGAGCCGTAATTTTATGCATGACGGCAATCGTTCTATGCAAATAAAGAAGCGCAGTGACCGTACCAAGCTTTTAGAACAATAGTTGTGGCATATGGGCGACCCCAGCTGCGGTGCACAGGCGGCCCTACACCACGTTTCCGCCAGTCCGCACCGCTGTTCGTGCACAGGCACGCACAATGCGAGAAACGGTACTTTTGCCAATCCCCGTATACCGCTCAATCTGACGCACCGTAAAACCGGCATCGTGCAATCCAAGAATAACGATGTTGCGCTGCGCCGACGGTGTGGCTTTAACCCCGTTGAGCTTAACCCCGAGCCCCTTCGACAACTTGTCGGCAAAGGCTCGCCGCTCCCACTCCGTCTCTTCTAGATCGGGCATCGCCGGCTCGCAGCCGTCGGGCGTCGAAAGCGAATAGGCAATAAAGGCCTTGGCGGAACCAAAAAGCTCAAGCACGCAAGAAGGATCAGAAAATCCCCTCGCGACATCAGCCGCGTCACCGTCGTAAGCGCGCAAATGCTCGGCAAAGCTGCTCCAGGGATAACGCTCGATTAAGCTGATGCCCGCCTCCTGCGGATCGGCGTGTACGGAGCGAATAGCCTCCATCACCTGCCAGTCGGTATCGAGCGAGCGCCGGTCAAAACGGTTCTGGAACAGATGGCCTGTGCGCCTCGTGCGTTTATTGAACCGCCGCGCGTACGTCAAAAGCAGTCGGTGCATCGCCGCGCTCATCCTGTCCTCGTAATCTGCAAGCACCAAATGCACGTGATTGCCCATAAGGCACCAGGCGATAACCGTCACGCCCGCCTCGCGGCAGCACTCGCGCATCAGCTCCAAAAACTCCCGCCGGTCTTCATCGCCCTCAAAGATGAGCTGTTTGCCCGCACCGCGAGCACAGACATGGTAAAAGCCCGTAACCGTTCTCCAAACGCGCTGCATGGCGCTCCCTTCGCCGGGATCTGCTTGCCATCCAATACAGCACGATTGAAGCGTGCCATCAAAACATTCACGCAAAACAATACACTCGCGCGGCAAAAGGCAGTAAACAGGCGGCGAACGGCACCGTTGCAACAGGTCAACCCCTGCAACGCTTACAAAAGCTGACCAAAAGCTTGCCCAAGACGGACCCCCTCTACGGAAGTGCACGACCACAGAATATAGAGTTAAACCGTTTCAATTGAAAGTTCCGCGCATCTCGCTACGAAAACTGAGCCGTTCGCCGAATATTCCGTGCATTTCGCGGTATTATAGGGGCTGCATGTCATGTCCCTTTCGAAGGGTCGCCCGGCAATCGCCAGCCACGGCCCCCAGACGGGACGCCAACACGATAGAGAGGAGAGGCATGCAGTACTCACAGGAAGTGGAGAACATGTGCCCCGTTGCCAAGGGTGCATACCACGGCCCCGCACCCATCCCCGAGGAGGGCAAGTGGGTCCAGGCTAAGGAGATTTCCGACATCTCCGGTCTTACGCACGGTGTGGGTTGGTGCGCACCTCAGCAGGGCGCCTGCAAGCTCACGCTGAACGTCAAGGACGGCATCATCGAGGAGGCCCTCGTTGAGACCATCGGCTGCTCGGGTATGACCCACTCTGCCGCCATGGCTTCCGAGATCCTTCCCGGTAAGACCATCCTCGAGGCCCTCAACACCGACCTCGTCTGCGACGCCATCAACGTTGCTATGCGCGAGATCTTCCTGCAGATCGTTTACGGCCGCAGCCAGACCGCGTTCTCCGAGGGCGGCCTGCCCGTGGGCGCCTCCCTCGACGACCTCGGCAAGGGCCTTCGCTCTCAGGTCGGCACCATGTTCGGCACCAAGGCCAAGGGCGCTCGTTACCTCGAGCTCGCTCAGGGCTACGTCACCCGCATGGCTCTCAACGACAAGAACGAGATCATCGCATTCGAGTTCCTGAACCTCGGCAAGTTCACCGACGCCGTCAAGGCCGGCAAGACCCCCGAGGAGGCCATCGCTGGCGCTATGGGCCACTATGGTCAGTGGGAGAACGCTGCCAAGTACATCGACCCGCGCACCGACGAGGAGACTCACTCCGTCGCCAGCGTGTTCCCGGTTCACGAGTAGAAAGGGAGGGAAATAACTATGACTGTTACGTTCGAAGGTTACGAGCGCCGCGCTGACAAGATCAACAAGTGCCTCGCCGACAACGGCATCGCCTCCCTCGAGGAAGCTCTGCAGATCTGCACCGACAAGGGCTTCAACCCGCGTGAGATCGTCAACAACACCCAGTCCATCGCCTTCCAGAATGCCGAGTGGGCCTACACCCTCGGTTGCGCTCTCGCTGTCAAGCGTGGCGCCAAGTCCGCTTCTGAGGCTGCCGCCATCATCGGCGAGGGCGTCCAGGCCTTCACCGTTCCCGGCTCCGTCGCCGAGGACCGCAAGGTCGGTCTGGGCCACGGCAACCTGGGCGCTATGCTGCTCTCCGACGACACCGAGTGCTTCGCCTTCCTGGCCGGTCACGAGTCCTTCGCTGCCGCTGAGGGTGCTATCGGCCTGGCTCTGAACGCCAACAAGGCTCGCAAGAAGCCGCTGCGCGTCATCCTCAACGGTCTGGGCAAGGACGCTGCTCAGATCATCGCCCGCATCAACGGCTTCACCTACGTGAAGACCCAGTTCGACTACTTCACGGGCGAGCTCAAGGTCGTCGAGACCATCCCCTACTCCGATGGTCCCCGCGCCGCCGTTAACTGCTACGGCGCCGACGACGTCCGCGAGGGCGTTGCCATCATGTGGCACGAGAACGTCGACATCTCGATCACCGGTAACTCCACCAACCCCACGCGCTTCCAGCACCCCGTCGCTGGCACCTACAAGAAGGAGCGCCTCGAGGCTGGCAAGAAGTACTTCTCCGTCGCTTCTGGTGGCGGCACTGGCCGTACCCTGCACCCGGACAACATGGGCGCCGGCCCTGCCTCTTACGGCATGACCGACACCATGGGCCGTATGCACTCCGACGCCCAGTTCGCCGGTTCTTCCTCCGTGCCTGCGCACGTCGACATGATGGGTCTCATCGGCATGGGCAACAACCCCATGGTCGGTGCCACCGTCGCCTGCGCTGTCGCCGTCGAGGAGGCCCTCAAGGCCTAATCGCGCCCGCACGATGCTCATATAGCTGAGCTTTGGAGCCGCTACCCACCCGGGTAGCGGCTCTTTTTGTTTGCGCTGTCGCAGAGTAGCTAATGCCGATATATCAGTTGGGGCGAAATACAAGATATGATGAGATGGAGCGTCAGAGCGTCCATGACACCCACCTGCCATATTTGCCCTTTACCGATTTGCCGCGTCTTTGCGGCCCCATTGCCGATCACCCGTGCGACAATGCGCCGGACGAGAAAGGAATCCGATGGAATCGACTGATGTACTGGTAATTGGATCTGGCATTGCGGGCCTTTGTGCCGCCATCGAAGCGGCACGCACGGGTGCAACCGTCACTGTGGCAAGCGCCGGCAAGACCATGAGTGGATCGAGCTTCTTCCCGGGTACCTGGGGCCTCGGCCTCATCGGTCCCGTCGACGAAGACGACGAGCAGGACCTCATCGACACCATCCTGGCCGTCGGCGGCGGCGTTGCCGACCCCGAACTCGTCCAAACGTTCGTCCACGGCATTCCCCAAGCGATTGACTGGCTCGAGCAAGACCTGGGCGTTGAGCTCCAGCGTCCGCAAAGCGCCGAGAGCGCCCAGCAAAAGCAATTTATCCCTTGCTTTGACCATAAGACACGCATGTGGCGCGGTCTCACCCGCAAGCCCCTTGAGAACGCTCTGACGACCTGGATCGAGTCGCTCGGCATTCGCCTGCTCCCCCGCCATGAGCTTATCGACCTTATTGAGGACACGAACGGCAGAATAACCGGAACCGTACTCTACGACCTTACCGAAAATCGAATCGTGCCCTTTGCTGCCAAGGCCACGGTCATCGCAGCCGGTGGCACAGGCGGCCTGTTCGAGCGCAGCCTTACGTCGGCTGATGTGCTCAGTTCCTCGCAGGCCATCGCGCTGGCGCACGGCGCAACACTTACTAATATAGAGTTCATGCAGATGATGCCCGGCTTCATAGAGCCCAGGCGTAACTTGGTCTTCAATGAGAAAACCTGGCGCTACGTGCACGTAGACCAGCCGGTAGATATTGCCGACGACAAGCTGGACGACCTGCTCGAGCAGCGCTCTGGATATGGTCCCTTCACGTCACGCTTGGCCTCCCGCGCTATCGATCTCGTCATCGATCAGGCAGGTGTCGAAGGCCTGGCACTCCACTACGACTTCCCCCGCGAGGATGTCCCAGAGTTTGTGCAGACCTTTGCCACCTGGCTGCAAGACGAGCACGGCATCGCGCCGACCGACGAGATGCGCGTTGCGATGTATGCCCACGCTGCTAACGGCGGCATCAAGATCGATAAGACCGCGCACACGGGCGTTGAGGGCCTCTACGCTTGCGGCGAGGCGACAGGCGGCATGCACGGCGCCGACCGCATTGGTGGCTTGTCAAGCGCCAACGGCATCGTATTCGGACGTATCGCGGGCGCATCGGCAGCCCTCACAGCGCAGAAAGAGCCTGAAGCGGCCCTGAAGACGGATATCACCCTCCCCCAGTACGGCATTGCCACAACAGATGCCGATCGCCTGACACACAGCCTTAGGCACACGATGAGCACCTATTGCATGATCAACAGGACCGAAACAGGCCTATCCGAGGCCCTGCAACAGCTTGAAAGCCTGCAAGACAAGGCCATGGCGCTGAGCAAGCCGCATGCCGATGACAGCGAGATCGCAGCCCTCGCCCGCCTACAGTCGCAGATTCAGCTGTCGACGGAGATGGTCAAAGCCATGCGTAAGCGGACCGAAAGTCTCGGATCGCACTATCGAGCGGATTAAACCGGACACCTATCTAAAGCAGAACACAATCAATCGATATCCATGGGCCCCGTGAGCTTGAAGCAGCACGGGGCCCATTCGTGTCCGCACGACAGCGTATCCTTATTCTGAATATAGAGCGGGCAAAGCCCGCATAGAAAATAGACCAGCGAGGAGGAGATATGGACAGCAGGGATATCGAGAAATGGCGTGTCGAACTTGACAGCTACGCCCATGTGGAAGACGGCGTTGAGTATTGGCTCGCACGCGATTTAATGGAACCCATGGGGTACACTCGATGGGAGAACTTCGCCGAAGTTGTTAAGAGGGCAAAAGTCTCGTGCGAAACAAACAAAACTCCAGTTGATTCCCATTTTCGTGACACCACGAAAATGGTAACTGCCGGTGTCGCCGCTCGCGCGGTTAAAGACTACAAACTTACGCGCTATGCATGCTATTTAATCGCACAGAACGGAGATTCAAACAAGCCAGAGATCGCGCTCGCCCAGGCATACTTTGCCGTGCAGACGCGCCGCCAAGAGCTCATAGAGCAGCGCTTCGCAGAGATTCAGCGCTTGCAGGCGCGCCACTCGCTATCCGATTCAGAGAAACAGCTCTCGGGTATTGCGTTCAAACGCGGCGTGGACTCCAAAGGATTCGCGATCATCAAGTCGAAGGGCGATGAGGCGTTATTCGGCGGCAGAAGCACGGCGGAAATGAAGCAGCAGCTCGGCGTACCCAAGAGCGCGGCATTGGCGGACAGGTTAGCCGATGTCCTCATCAAAGCAAAGGACCTCACGAACTCGATGACGGCCTTCAACGCCGAGGAACACGACTTGTACGGTCTGGACCAGATCAAACAAGAACACGTCGAGAACAACACGAGCGTGCGTGGCAGCCTCATCGACCGCGGAATTGTTCCCGAGAACCTACCGCCTGCCGAGGATACAAAAAAGCTCGAGCGTCGCGTGAAGGCAGACGAGAAGAAACTCAAGGAGGGTACTGACGGTTTCACCGATCCCCAGGGTAGACTCAATCTGTGAAAGCGGCCGCGCCCTTTCGGGTTCGACCCCATGCGAGGTTAACAAAAAAGCGACCAGCCTAAGCCAGTCGCTTTAACATGCTTTGGGTGGGCCGTCAGGGGGTCAGCCTGCTGTGCAGGCGGTCACTGCGGCGCTTCGCGCCTTGCGCGCTGCGCTGGCAAATGCTTACGCATTTCCTCAGCTCCGCGCCCCGACGGGTTCGACCCGATGCGAGGTTAACAAAAAAGCGACCAGCCTAAGCCAGTCGCTTTAACATGCTTTGGTGGGCCGTCAGGGGGTCGAACCCTGGACCTTGGGATTAAGAGTCCCCTGCTCTACCAACTGAGCTAACGACCCAAAGCTAAAGTCCGTTATGGCGGACTTTAGAGGAGATATCGTGTGGTGGGCCGTCAGGGGTTCGAACCCTGGACCTTGGGATTAAGAGTCCCCTGCTCTACCAACTGAGCTAACGACCCGATATCAACACGAAGCAAGAACTGGGGTGGGTAAAGGGACTCGAACCCTCGACCTACGGGACCACAACCCGTCGCTCTAGCCAACTGAGCTACACCCACCGTGTCCTGTGCGCTTCGCGCTCGACTATTATTGCAAGGAACGCCACGCGATGCAAGCCCCAATTTTCAAGAATTTTGAAAAGAGTTTTTCGAGCGCGTTTCGAGCAATTCCCACCGGTTCCATAGGAGTAAACTTGCCCCACTGCAAATCCTCGAAAGGACCGGCATGAAAGAACTCTCCAACCGCACGGCAACATTTACCGATTCGGTCATCCGCCGCATGACACGCATCTCCAATAAGTACGATGCCGTCAACCTGTCGCAGGGCTTCCCCGACTTCGATCCTCCGGCGCAGCTGCTCAACAGCCTGAGCACCATCGCCGCCGACCCCAAGCCGCTCTACCACCAGTACTCCATTACCTGGGGCTCCCAGGCCATGCGCGAGGCGCTCGCCGCCAAACAGGAGCACTTTATGGGCATGCCGATCGACCCCAACCAGAATATCGTGGTCACCTGCGGCTCCACCGAGGCCATGATGGCCGCCATGATGACGGTTACGAACCCCGGAGACAAGGTCGTCATCTTCTCGCCGTTCTACGAGAACTACGGCGCTGACACCATTCTCTCGGGTGCCGAGCCCATCTATGTACCGCTCAACCCGCCCACATTCGACTTTGACCGCGAGGCGCTCGAGGCTGCCTTCCGCGACAACGGCCCCAAGGCCATCGTCCTGTGCAACCCTTCCAACCCCTGCGGCAAGGTCTTTATGCGCGAAGAGCTCACCTTTATCGCCGACCTGTGCAAAAAGTACGACGCGTACTGCATCACCGACGAAGTCTACGAGCACATCGTCTACGCGCCCCATGAGCACGTCTACATGGCCACGCTGCCCGGCATGTTCGAGCGAACCATCAGCTGCAGCTCGCTGTCTAAGACGTACTCCATCACCGGCTGGCGTCTGGGCTACACCATCGCCCCGGCCCAGATCACCGAGCGCATCAAGAAGGTCCACGACTTTCTCACCGTGGGTGCCGCCGCTCCCCTGCAGGAAGCCGTTGTCACCGCCCTCAACTTCGACGACAGCTATTACGATGAGGTCCTCGACCTCTACACCGCCAAACGCGACCTGTTCTGCCAGGGGCTCGATAGCATCGGTCTTGAGCATAACGTGCCGCAGGGCGCCTACTACGTCATGATGGACATCTCTGAGTTTGGCTATGACAGCGACCTCGAATTCTGCGAGGACCTCGCATCCAAGGTGGGCGTGGGCGCCGTGCCCGGCTCGAGCTTCTTCCGCGAGCCCGTCAACCATCTGATTCGTTTCCACTTTGCCAAGCGGGACGAGACGCTTAACGCGGCACTGGAGAACCTCAAGTCGCTACGTGATAAAATCAAGCCGCGCGGGTAAGGACGGCCCGGCAACTAAAGCAACCAAAGAAGCCCCGCACCGCCCGCCACGTTGCGAGGCTTCTTTTTATAGCGCTTTCTTAAATGGTTTAGAGCCCTATACTTTAGTCACGGAGCAACTCGTCCCAGAGAGAGGAATACTATGGCAGAACAGCAGCTTATCGGAGCGCTCGAGGCCGGCGGCACCAAGATGGTCTGCGCCACGGGCTATGCAGACGGTACGGTCCTGGAGCGTGAGCAGATCGCGACCACGACCCCGCAGGAGACCGTTGAGGCCGTCAATGCATGGTTTGCCGACAAGGGCATCACCGCGCTGGGCATCGGCGCCTTTGGCCCCACCGCAGTCAACCCCGCGTCGCCCCAATACGGCAAGATCCTGGAGACGCCCAAAACGGCATGGCGCTACTTTGATCTGCTGGGCACCATCCAAAACGAGCTCAATATTCCTTGTGGCTACGACACCGACGTCAACGTTGCCTGCTTGGGCGAGGTCACCTTTGGTTGCGCCAAGGGCCTCACTGACGTTGTGTATCTGACCATCGGCACCGGCGTGGGCGCCGGCGTGCTCTCGGGCGGCCAGCTCGTGCACGGCATGATGCATCCCGAGGCCGGCCACATCCTGGTCACGCGCGACCCGCGCGACACCATCGGCGAGCATAGCGCCTGCCCCTTCCATGACAACTGCCTCGAGGGCCTCATCGCCGGCCCTGGCGTTAAAAAGCGCTGGGATGGCAAGAGCGCCGGAGACATGGCCGATGACCCGGAGGCCATGGACCTGCTCGCAGGCTATCTGGCACAGGCGCTCATGACCTACACGCTGTGCTACGCACCGCAAAAGATCATCATCGGCGGCGGCGTGGCCGACCACACCCCCATCGTGCCGCTCGCACGCAAAAAGTGCGCCGAGATGCTCAACGGCTATATCGTCACGCCCGAGGTCAACGACATCGATTCCTATATTGTCAACAACAGCCTCGAGGGCAAGCAGGGCATCATGGGCTGCCTGGCCCTGGGCGCACAGGCGCTTCAGTAGCAGACGCACCCACAGGGCGTGGCGCACTCGGCAAATCCAACCTACGGAACGACGCCACCACGCCTCATATAACCCCTCAAATAAAAAAGGCCGCCTAGGACCAAACAATACGTCCTAGGCGGCTTTTTTGGCGCACATCAGCCACCGTAAGAGATATCGAAGCACAACGCCCGTTGCCGCTCCACAGCAGTCGATCATCACATCGGTGATCATGCCGGCGCGTCCCGGCACAAAGAGCTGAATCGTCTCGTCGATCGAGGGAATCAGCAGCAGGAACACCGCCGTGGGCAGCAGCACGTCAAAGGTGCGCCGGCCCTCAAAATCAAAGGCGTGCGTTGCCAGGATGCCGAGCACCATATACTCGGTAAAATGCGCGCACTTGCGAACAACAAAGTTGGTCACCCATTCATATGGAAGTCCCACGCCGTGCAGGAAACCGCGGATAGCTTCCATGACCGTTAGGCTCAGCGAGCCCGACCCCGAGCCGGGAACCAGCGAATTGCCCCAGATCAAGAGCGCCCTCAGGCAGGTAACAACCGCCCATTTTCGATTGATCTTAACCATGCAGAAGTTATGCCTCCGCGCGGAGCGGCGCGAAGCTGGCGGTACCGCCCTCGATAACGCTCAGATAGGCACGGCCCGTACGCTTGGCGGTAGAGGACTGCAGGCGCTCGATCTCTTCCTCGAGGATCTGATTGACGCGCTCGTGACGACGGTTTTCCATAATGCCGGCGGCAATAGCCTCGGCCCGCTCGATGCTCTCGCGCGAGATACGGGCGGTATCCTCGGGGAACACAGCGCTGTGACGGCCGACATAGGCGGGGGCAGCAGGCTGAGGGGCAGCGACGGGAGCGGGCGCTGCAACAGGAGCGGGCTCGTCAATCTCATCCAGAATCGCGGTGGCGGCGGCCCACATGTCCTCGTGGCCCGAGTAATCGGCCATGGGAACATCAACCTCGAGCGAGGCGTCCGGAAGGTCGCCGGTGTCGATGCGATCTTGGGCATCAATCGATGCGGTGATGGCTGCAGGCTCATCGAGGTCATCGAGATCGATGTCCGCGGCACCGGAGATGATAGGCATGCTGGCGAGGTTTGCATTGTACGGCACAGCCTCAGCCGCCTGCTGCTGAGCAGGAGCGCCCCAAAGCGAGCTCTCGGCGGCACGGCGGGCGGCAACGGCCTCCTCGTCCGCGGTAATGGCTTCATCAACGTACGAATAATCGGCAGAAGCGTTCGCGTCGCCCGAGGTAGCGTTGTAGGCGTTATTGGCTGCCGCGTTGGCAACGAGTGCCACGAAAGCCGCCGTGCTGCCCGCAGGGGCGGCCTGGGAGCCCGACACGGCGCGCGCCGCGGCGGCGATGTCGTCACGATTGAAGGAGCCGGTCTGCCCGCCGTTGGTAAGCTCGTCGATGGCGACTTGATAGACGTCGCGCGAGTGTGCAGGGTCGCAGCTCACCGGCGAATCGTCGTCGAGCATACTGTCGATCATGGACCAAGCCTCGGCCTCGTCCATAGCATCTGCGGCTCGAGCGATGGTAGGGACACCATCATCGGCATGACGGCGCTGGAACGCACCAGTCAGGCCGGAAAGGTATGCCGAGGTAGACTGCTCCGCCTGAGCCTGAGAAGCAGAAGCCGCAGCGTAAGGAGTCGCATCCTGCTGCTGAGCCGGAATCGAGGCGGTCTTGAACTCACTTTGATGTTGATTGAGATTGGCAGCACCGCCCATGGCATCGGGCTGGAACAGACGCTCTTCACGCTGCGCACGGTACTCGGAGATGCCCAGCGAGGCGGCATAGATACCCACGCCCGCCACCGCGCCCACGGCGAAGGGAACCGCACCCGCCACGACCGTCTCGTTCACCGACGAAAACGGCAGCGTCGCGGCATACATAACCACGGGGGCGGCCAGGCCGATCCCGCACGAAAGTCCGGCAAGGACTGCTCGTTGTGTTGCATCAGAAGAAGCCATGAGCTCTCCCCATCTTCCAGCACCCAAATCGCATCATTCAGTTGGCTGCGCGAGAGAAGATGAAGCGGGGCTATGCCCCAAAGCAACGGTATATGGTTCGTTTCATCTGCGTTTTCCGTCGCGAAGCTTAAAAGCTATTATGCGAAACCGCCCTGTCGATTGCAAGCGACGATGTCGGATTGAAACGGGAAACCTGCTGCTTGCCAGTCTTATGGTCGATAACTGGCGCCGAGTGGCGATATAAAAAGGGCCGAGGCGCAAGCCCCGACCCTTCATCGCGCCGGCAATAACGCCGCGTGCGGTTGACGACTTAGAACGTCTGCTCGTAGTCGCTATGCTTTTTGGCCGAACGCACCAGGAACTCCTGGTTGGTGTTGGTGCCCTTGAGGCCCTTGATAAACGATGCGGCCGCGCGCTCGGTATTGTTCATGCCGGCGAGGATGCGACGCAGACCAAAGACAAACGGGCGCATCTGCTCGTCGACCAGCAGGTCCTCGTTGCGCGTACCCGAGGCAACAGGGTCGATGGCCGGGAAAATGCGGCGATCGGCCAGGTCGCGGTCGAGCTTGAGCTCCATGTTGCCGGTACCCTTGAACTCCTCAAAGATGACCTCGTCCATCTTGGAACCGGTATCGATGAGTGCGGAGGCCAGGATGGTGAGCGAGCCACCGTTCTCGATATTGCGGGCTGCACCCAGAAAACGCTTGGGCGGATACAGTGCCGCCGAATCAACGCCGCCCGAAAGGATGCGGCCTGAGGCGGGCGCCGCCAAGTTGTAGGCGCGGGCAAGACGCGTGATGGAGTCGAGCACAACTACAACATCGCCGCCCAGTTCCACGATGCGCTTGGCGCGCTCGATGACGAGCTCTGCCACGCGAGTGTGGTTGTCGGCGGGCATATCGAAGGTCGACGCCACAACCTCGCCCTTGATGGAACGCTGCATATCGGTGACCTCTTCGGGGCGCTCGTCGACGAGCAGGCAGATGAGGTGCACCTCGGGGTTGTTAATCGAGATAGACTGGCAGATTTTCTTGAGGATCGTCGTCTTGCCGGCCTTAGGCGGGGACACAATCAGGCCACGCTGACCCTTGCCGATCGGCGACACGATGTCGATGGCACGACCGGTAATGGAATCCTTGCCATGCTCCATGCGCAGCGGCTCGTTGGGATAGACCGGGGTGAGGTCGCCGAACTTGGGGCGATTGCGAATCTGCTCAGGATCCATGCCGTTGACGGTCGTGATCTTGGCGAGGCCGGCGCGCTTGTCGCCGCCGCGCGAAGGACGCAGCGAGCCCTCGATGACATCGCCCGTGCGCAGACGCGCGGAACGGATGAGGTATGCGGGCACGAAGGCGTCGTCGTTGGACTTCATGTAGCCATGGGCGTGGATGATGCCGGAGCTGTCTGGGCGAATCTGCAGAATGCCCTTGATATCGCGGAAACCCTCGGCCTTTGCGGCGGTAGTGTAGATCTCCTCGACGAGCTCGGCCTTCTTCTTGCCGGTCGTCTCGATCTCGAACTCCTTGGCCTTCTCGCGCAGCTCGGCGACCTTCATGGCCGCGAGCTCCTCGCGCGAAAGCGTGGGCTCAGTCGGAGCGGCATTGCGCTCCTTATTGCGCTGCTTGCGGTCGCGCTGACGGTTGCGGCGATCGTTGTTACGCTCGTCCTTGCGCTCGTTGCGGTCATTACGCTCGTCGTTGCGCTTGTGCTGACGGCGGTTGGGGCGAGCGCTCTCTTCGGTCTCGACGGGGGCGGTGCCATCGGTTGCGGAGGCGTCTTCGTTAGCCGAAGCATCATCGCTGGCCTCGGCATTGGAATCGCCCTGCGGCTCGGCCTCGGCATGCTGCTCGACGGCCTTGGCCTTAGCGGACTTCTTGCGACCGCGCTTGGGCTTCTCGGACGCAGACTGTTCGACGTCTTGGGGCTCGGCGGCATCAGTCGATGCATCGGCGGTCGTCTCGGCGGAAACCTCGGACGCACCCTTCTTGGCAGCCTTGGCCTTGGACGTGCGCTTAGCAGCAGTACGATGGCTGCGACCAGGACGGACGTCGGCGGGCTCGACATCGGCAGAAACGGCCTCGGAAGTCGTAGCATCCTGGACGGGCGCGTCGGCAGCGGTTGCAGGCTCGGCGGTCGCCGCAGCATCCCGAGCGGCGGCGGCTGCGGCTGCGGCCTTCTCGGCCTCGACGAAAGCCTTGGGCTTGCGACCGCGACGGTGCGGGCGCAAAGCCGGATCGACAACGGGAACTTCGCTGGCCTCGACAGGCGCAGCGGGCTCAACAGGCGATGTGCCCTCCCCTGCCGCGGAACGGACCGAAGCCTCAGCGAGCTCGGGGGTTACCTGATCGGCAACCTGCTCGGCCTTAGCAGCCGTGCGACGGCGTGTGCGCGGTACCGGCTTCTCGGTTGGCTGGTCGGCGACAGGGGTCTCGGTGGCGGCAGGCGTCTCGGGCACAAACGGAGCTGCAAGCTCGGTCAGAGCCGCGGCCTCACGCTCGGCAGCACGACGGCGGGCGCGCACCACCTGAGCCTCGCTAATCTGCGCCAACGCACGTGCCTGCGCGACCTCATCGGAAATCGGCGCCGAGGAGTCAGCTGCAACGGTACGCTTGGCGCGCGTCGTGCGCGTGGTACGGCGCTTGGGCTTGGTGACCTCCTCGCCGTCATCGGCAGGCTTGGCCGCGCGGCGCGTACGCTTGGGCTTTGCCGGAGCAGCCTCCTCACCAGTTGCAGACACGGCCTTCTCAGCCGCTACAGGCGTAGGCGTCGAAGCAGCCTTAGGCGTCTCAGGAGCCGAGGCTTGCGCGGGCGCCGCGACCTGGTCCGACGCAACCGGTGCAGCGGGAGCGGCTTGCGTCGTCGTTATTTCGTTTTCTTGCTGTTGATCAGACACAGTGTTTGCTCAACTTTCTTTTCAAGCCCTGTGATCACATGCTCCCTGCATAAACCTTCAGGGCGGCTAAACAGTCTAGCTCCGTCAAATACCGACGGACATCATTGATCTGTATCGAGATATTTGCGTCATATACGCAGCTTTAGTGTAACACAACCGCCGCCACCTGCAACTTAGTCATTGGACGTTCTTAAACGCCCAGTCATCAGGGACACTCCTCCTCAAAAGCGCCTTGAAATGTCGCGCCAGAGGAGTGAAGCCGTGGCACCTGGAATAGCCGCGCCACGAATCGCGCCCATCTGCTACGTTTGCCCCGAGCCCCTGACCATACCCTTGTTTTTTCAAAAACAACGAGTCTGCTACCTGCGGTTTTAATATCGTACTTTTCGGCATGGTTCGGGATATGCGTCCAAACGTAGGAGATGAGCCCAATTCGTGACGGACGGTATCCCGCCACCCCTCTTCGAGACAAAAATGATCCGTTTTCCTCCGTCCCCAAGGGACAATTTTCAAAACTACGCCGGATTACGGGGCCAGGATGCTGCAAGCCAACCATACCCTGCATTATCAAGAAACAATAAGCCATCTACCTGCGGGTTTAATTTCACTATTGGCACCATGGTCGCCAGTTGGCGATTCAGCCCCGTAAACCGGTATAGTTGCAATTTGGTAGCATTTCCCAGCAAACCAAATAGTCTCACCAAACGCAAAAAACCCGACCTCCGCATGGAGATCGGGCTTATAGGGCTCAGCAAAGCCGAACCTACACGGTCAAATGATCCGTAGCTTACATCTGCTCGGGCGCGGAAACGCCAACGAGGGTGAGCACCAGGGCGAGCGTCACGCGAACGGCGTCGCAAGCGGCCAGACGGGCGCGCGAAAGCTCGGGGTCGACGGGACGGCCCTCGCTCGGCAGAACCTGGCAGGCAGCGTAGAAGCTGTGGAAGTCGCCGGCGAGTTCCTCAGCAAAGTGCGTCAGACGGAACGGGGCGCGGTCGCGAGCGCAGCTGGCAATCAGGTCGGTGAGCTCGTTGAGCTTACGCGAAAGGGCGAGCTCGGTCGGGTCGGTCAGCAGCGAGTAATCGACGTTCTCACCGATGGCCTTGGCGGCGACGGCCTTCATGCCCATCTCGTCAGCCTGCTCGGGCGTAACGTCGGCGGCACGGCGCAGGATGGAGCACACGCGGGCGTGAGCATACTGCACGTAATAGACCGGGTTGGAGTTATCGCGCTTCTTAACGGCCTCAATATCGAAGTCGACCATCTGGTTGGAGCTCTTGGAGATGAGCGTGTAGCGAGCGGCATCGGAGCCGACCTCGTCGACAAGCTCCTGCAGGGTCACCATGGTGCCCTTGCGCTTGGACATACGGACGGGCTTGCCGTTACGCAGCAGGTTGACGAGCTGGCCCAGCAGAACCTCAAACTTGCCGGGATAGCCAAGAGCGTCGCAGACGCAGCGGACGCGCTCGATGTAGCCGTGGTGGTCGGCGCCCCAGATGTCGATGACGTGGTCGACGCGCTGGAACTTATCCCAGTGATAGGCGACGTCGGAGGCGAAGTAGGTGTACTCGCCGTCGGACTTGATCAGAACGCGGTCCTTGTCATCGCCCAGGTCGGTGGAGCGGAACCACAGGGCGCCGTCCTTGGTGTAGAGATAGCCCATCTTGTCGAGCTTCTCAAAAGCGCGGTCGACGGCGGAGGTGCCGGCGGTCTCGCCCTCGGTGTCCTTCACATACAGCGAGCGCTCGGAGAACCAACGATCGAAGTCGCAGTTAACGGCATGGCAAAGGTCGCGCATGTTGTCGACCATCTTTACATAGCCGCGCTCGCGGAAGCTCTCCATGCGCTCCTGCGGATCGGCGTTGACCCACTTATCGCCGTCGGTGCGCCAGAACTCGGCGGCCTCGTCGATGATGTAGTCGCCGCCGTAGGAGTCCTTGCCCAGGGTCTCGGCAAAGTTGTCCTGATACGGATGGGTCTCGGGATGCTCGTCGTTCTCGTCGGCAACAAAGGCGTCGCGGTCGGCGATCAGCAGCTTGTGAGCCTCGTCGATATCCACGCCCTGCTTGGCGATGATGTCGGCAAGCTGCATATAGCGCGTGCTGATGGAGTTGCCGAAGGTGTTCATCTGAGAGCCGTGGTCGTTGATGTAGAACTCACGCTGGATGTCGTAACCGGCGTGATCCATAACGCGGCAGAGCGAGTCGCCCAGCGCGGCCCAGCGGCCGTGGCCGATGTGCATGGGGCCGACGGGGTTGGCGGAAACGAACTCGACCTGGGTCTTCAGGCCACCACCGACGTTGGACTTAGCGAAGTCCATACCCTTCTCGCGAGCCTCGCCAAAGATGGCATTCTTGACGGCAACGGAGAGGTAGAAGTTGATGAAGCCGGGGCCTGCGATCTCGACCTTCTCGATCGCGGGGTCCTCGGGCATATGGGCAACGATGGCCTCGGCGATCTTGCGCGGGGCGCAGTGGGCCAGCTTGGCGGACTTCAGGGCCATGGTAGAGGTCCACTCGCCATGAGAAGTGTCAGCCGGTCGCTCGATAGCGCAATCGTCAAGTTCAAATGCGGAAAGGTCGCCGGCCTCCTGGGCCGCAGCAAGCGCAGCGCGTACCAGCTCTTCAATCTTCTCGGGCATAGATCCTCCTTGTGTTAAAGCCCCCGAGCTCTTGGTCACTCGTAGGGCAAAAGCCAGAGTTTGTAGCACTCTATCACAAGCGACGGGCACTGTCGCAGGGTAAAGCTAATAGATATTGCATATGCACAAAAATGACTACAGCTTGTATGGAGTCACTCAAAGATGCCGGTCTGCCTGCAGATTATGCAGGCGTTGAAAATGCATAAAGGTGTGAATGAGCTGCGTCTGTTATCGAATACTCTTACCTATCAGAGTTGTGTGCTTTTCCTGCATAAAGTACGGGTTTGCGCACGTCAGCGTGTTATTCTAGACATACGTAAATTCGTATAAGTTGGAGGTAGCATGTTCTCAATCGGTCAACACGTCATTCATCCGGGCCAGGGAGTCTGCACCGTCGTCGGTTTTAGGGACGACACACCGCAGCCCATGCTGCTGCTCGAGACCAAGCAGGGACATGCGCAGACGATCCTCATGTACCCCGTGGCGCAGGCCGACCGTCTGCACGCCGCCATCTCTCAGCAAGATGCCGAGCACCTGCTGAG
>CATZKS010000023.1 GCA_958421035.1 uncultured Collinsella sp.
ACCGCAGGAAGCTTGGATACGCCTAGGCGCGGTCCAAGAAATCGTCCGCACCCCCGTTTAAGGCTTCTAGCCCATAAAACAGTCCCTATTTCACCGCAACTGCCAAGGGGACCAGGGTAGTCAAAAATGCCCCGTCCCAAATTAGCTGCCCTGCAGTCAAACGAAAGGCCTCCCGATTCCCCGACGAGAACCGAGAGGCCTTCTTGTGTCCTAGAACCCTAAGGCTCTGAGCTCGCAGCCTTATTCCGCGCGATGGCGCAGTTTTTCAATCGCTGCGGCAATCAGCGCCAGCAGGCCGGTTCCGCCAAGCGCTGCGACGGCCACGGCAGTGTTATCGCCCGTCTCGACCAGGCTTCCCTTAGCGGCCTTCTTGCCATTCTTCTTGCCCGAAGGATCCTTGGCATCGGGCTTGGCACCGTTATCCTTGCCGCCTGTCGGTTCCTGTACAACAACAGGCTCAACAACCTCGACGGTCACCGAAGCAGTGAGCTGCTGAGGCGCCGGCGTCTCCGCAGCGTCATCCTCGGCAAGCGTCGCAATCGCCGCAGCGTCACCGTCAACGGGCATCGTCGCGGTAATGACGACGGTTCCGTTCTTGAGGGCCTTGACCTTACCGTTCTCGACCGTAGCGATCGTCGGGTCGGACGAGACCCACGTCACGGCACCACGCAGCAGAGCGCCATCGGCCGCATTGCTCGCCGCGGCAGCAAGGTCAATTTCCTTGCCGCGCTCTACCTTGAGCACGGTTTCGGCAGTCGTGGCCTTGCCGTTTTGGTCAACGATAACGAGGCCCTTGGCCGCCGGGCGCAGCTTAACGCGTACCATGCAGCTGACTGTAAGCTCCGTACCGCGAACCTTACCGTCCACGGTCACATCATCGGCACCCCAATCCAGTGCGGGGACATTCTCCCAATCGACATCGTAGTCTTCCTGGCTGTCGTCCTTCATCATCACGGAGACCTTCTTGGGCAGCGCCTTCAGCACATCGGCGGCAGAGCTTGCCTCGAACACCTCAACGGGAGCGAACGTCGCAGGCCTCACGGGAATCTCACTTGCCGGCGTCTCGACGACCAGTTTGCAGGTCGCTTTGAGCGTCGCGCCCTCAACGGAGCCCCCAATCGTGTACTCGCCAACGGCGGCAAGATGCTTGTCCAGGCCATCCGTATTCCACGTGACCGAGGCCTCGTCTGTGTGACCATCGGAATAGGTCACGGTGACCTTCTTGGGCAGCTGCCCCGTCACGGTATCGGCCTTGGCATCGCGCTCAACCGTGATCTGCGGCACCTCGGCAACCTTGTTGATCGTCGTCGTGGAGGTAACAATGACCTCGACAGGCAGGTTACCGTTCACCGTCACGCCCTTGGCGACGACGCTGTTGCCGTACGTGTCGGCCGCGGCAGGAACCTCAGTCCATGTAATCACGGACTCCGCCGTCGTCTTGCCGTCCTTCATGAGCACGATCGCCTTAACGCCCTTGAGTGCCTCACGCACGGCATCGGCTGACGCGCCTTCGGGAACGTTAACTCCCGCGAGAGGCTCAACAGAGGCCGGAATCTCGGCATTGCTCTTCACGACCGTGACCGTGCACTTGGCCTTAACCGAAGTGCCCTCTACCTTGCCCTCAAGCGCAACATCACCCAGCTTGCCAAGGGCATCTGCCGTGAGCGGGGCCTTATCCCACGTGACGGCAGCGGCCTTCGTCGAGCCATCAGACATGTTAAGCGTCACCTGGGTGGGCAGAGCAATGTCGTCGGCGGCAGTGTTGCGAGCAACCGAAAGCTTGATGTCAGCGACGCTCTCAACGACCGGCACCAGGTTGACCGTAGCCTTTACCTCAAAGCCGCCAACTGAGGTTTTGCCCGTAACGACAAAGCTTGTACCGTCATTCTTAATGGTGACGGCGTCCTTGGGAGCAGTCCAGTCGATCTTCGAATCGACCTCGGATCCGTCTTTCATGGCGACCTTCACGGTCTTGGGCAGGGCGGCCACAACAGCCTCGGGCTTCGCCCCGTCGTCGAGCGTCACAGCGTCAACCGTACCAGCCAGGTGATCAGGAATCTCACGAAGCGGTTTGACGACCTTGATGGTGCACTCCGCCTTCTGATCCGTGCCGGCAACCTTGCCCTTGACCGTGACCTCGCCCTCCTTGGCAAAGTCCTTGTCGGATAGACCCTTGGTGTCCCACTTCACGTCGACATCGGACTCAGTATCATCCGAGTAAATCGCCGTGACCGTGGCGGGCAGCTTGGCTAAAACGTCGTCCGCCTTGGTGCCGCGCACGACCACAATGTCTTCAGCGACATCGATGTCGACAATATGCGCCGTCACCTTGACCTGAACCTTAACGGTCATGCCGTTGTCCGTTAGACCCGTAACCTCAAACTCGGTGCCGGCACGGCCCAGGCTGTCGACCTGAGACCACTTAACGGGCGTCTCGTTCTTGGTCTTACCGTCCTTCATGACCACCGTCACCTTGGACGGCAGTTTATCCATAAGGTCGCTGACCTTGGCATTGTCCGCAATCTCAACAACATCGATCGGCTCGACGTGGTCGGGCGTCTGGGCATCCTGATCCACCACGGTCACATTGCAGGTCACCTTGGCACCGTTGAGCTTAACCGTGCCCGTGATCGCCACGGTGCCGGTTCCGTTGAGCAGCTTGTCCGTGACGTTAGAAAGATCCCAAACGTCAATGTCGAGCAAATCGGTCGAGCCGTCGGAGTAAGTCGCCACAACTTGCTTGGGCATCTGGGCGTACAGATCCTGCTTGGACGTGCCCTTGGCAACACTAAACGACTTGGCCTCGAGCTTGGTAATGGTTCGCGGCGCCTCGGAGACGTTGACGTACACGATAGCGTTGACGTTGTCGACATCCTTGAGCTTACCGACGAGTTTGTATGTCCCCTTCTTGGCGAGCGGCTTGGAGAGGTCGATGCCGTCGGTGTCGGTCCACTTTTCGATCTCGATGCCGCCTAAACTGCCCCGAGTATCCCGCGCTGAGCCATCCGAGAAATATACGGACACGGCATCTGGCAGCTCCAGCATCGATCCGACCGTGGTGTTGACCACAACGGCCTCGGGCTGCAGCGCCACCTTCTTCGCCTTCTTGTCGGCAACCGTCACCTTGGCGGTCACGTTGCCGTTCTCGTCCACGCCGACCTTCTGGCCCTCATCGTCCACAAGCGCCATAACAGCAGCGGCATTAAAGCCGACCACATGGCCCGTCGCATAGAACGTGCCAGGCCGCTCGTACTTCTCGGGCGCAATCGGATCCCAATCAATAGCCGCCGTCGAAACGGAGCCGTCGCTCATCTCGACCGCCATCTTGGAAGGCATGGCAGGCGCAGTGCCCGCCTTGGTGGTCACTGCGGTCTCGCCGTTATCGATTGCCTTCTCAACGCCTTGGATAACGATCTTGGTCTGAACAGTGAGACCGGTGTTAGTGTCGTCACCGTATCCGTCGAGGCCGCTTGCAAACAGCGTGCCAGACACTGTCGTGACCTGACCCGACTCTCCGGTATAAACCGAGGGACGAACGTAATCCCATTGAACCTGGGCATTATGAGTTTTGCCGTCACTCGTGGCAACCGAGACATTCCACGGCAGCTCGGGGAAAACACCGCTGGCCGTATTAATGCGCTCAGGAACGCTAACGGAGGTGACGGAACAGACGTCAACAGTGATTGTCGCCTCGGCACCACCTTGGAGCTTGCCCTTCACCTTAAACGAACCGTCCTTGGCATACGCGTCTTCGGCGACACGGTCCCATGTGACCTTTTCGCGCTGGGGCTCAGAAGACACATCGTTGTCGTATCGAACCTCAAGGTATTCCGGGAGCATCGGCTTGGTGCCGGGGACGGTCCATATGGTTCCGCCCTGAACCGAGGTTGCCTTACTCGCGATCTTAACGGTGGCAGTAATCGGAACGTCAACCGCCTGCATGCCGCTCCCCGTGCTAAAGCTAATTGTTGCAGTGCCGCGGACCACGCCGCCCTTGGTCCAATCGAAGCCCTTCGTGTTCCACTTGGCCTCGGCGTATTTGTGCGAATAATCCGGATGCTCGACCGCATCGGGGCTAACAAGTTCGGCATAGCTAGGAAGCATGGCGGTGCCGTCGCTGCCCTTGAGCACTGTAATGGTTTGTGGCTGAGCCTCCCAGTTTTTAGTCACGATGACGTGCACTTTCACGGGGATATTCGTTCCGGCGACCGTTCCGGTAATCGTGCAGTCCTTCTGGGGGCACCTATCGTAGGTATCCCAGTTGACGCCGAGACTGTCAAAAGTCGTTCCATCCTGCAATACGCCGGACACGTAGAAGTAGTCCAGATTGACTTCCTCACCGGGGTAAATAACGCGCCAGTCCTCGTACGACTGCCCAAGCGTCACGCCATTCTCGCTATAGTTATTGACGCCCTTGACCTCGCTGCACACCGCGATCGCGTTGACCTTCGCCAGCGAGCCAGTGATAGTACCGGTAATTTCGTACTCGCCAGGCTTGCCGTCCAGCAGTTCTTGAGGAAACTCATCCCAGCTATAAGGCTGCCCCGACGAATACTGGGGATAGAACGAGCTGCCATCCGACAAATACAGCGTGGATGTGTAGCGCGGAGCCAGAAGTCCGGCGCCGGGAACATAAGCAATCTTGCCGATGTTGCTGTCCTCGAGATCGCAGACGTTGACCGTCGCCGTAGCCGGAATGTTAGAGCCGGTAAAATATCCGCTAACCGTAATCTGGCCAAGGTTCTTTAGGGCGTCCTGACTAATCGTCGACCACTGAACGGGGAAATTGCCTCGCGAGCCATTCCACATCGTGGCCTCGATTGAACCCGGCATATTGGGCTGGCAACCGATAAGCGTGCTTGTCGATGTCGAGGAAGGCATCTGCAGGGCGCGGACGGAGATGGTCGCCGTGACTCGATTGCTGTCACCCAGCTCCACCTGAGTAGACGATGAAGATGAGGTATTGGTCCAATACGACAGCGAACCGGAAAGCTTAAACGACCCCTCACTTGCCACCTGCGTGTCCAAAATAGGGTCCCACGCAATGTTGCACTGCTTCTTTGTACCGTCGGTGAATGCAACCTCAACGCTGTAGGGAAGACCGCCGCCCGTTGTAGGACGTACGCCGACGGGCGTGTTAACGGGAGCAAGAGCGTCGATAGAGGCAACTTCTTTGACCTCGACCTGAGCAGTTACCTTTAGGCCATTAGCGGCTGAAGATTCGTTATATGTCACAAGCGTGCCCGTGACCGTATAGGTGCCTGCCTTTTGGAATTGAGACACGTCGGCGTTGTCCCAGTTAACCTGATAACCTTGGGTGTATGTAGTGTTATTTGACTGCGTAAACGGGAAATAGACATACGTGCTAAGAGGAGAAATGTCGCCGACCACGCGCTCGAACCTCAGAGAATTAAGATCGAGTACGTCCTTAGGATCTTTGACGGTAACGGTGCAGGTAACCTCACGGTAATCAAAACCGTTTAGTTTACCTTTAACCGTAAACGAGCCCACCTTAGAGTAAAGCGACGCGTCGAAAGAATCCCAAGACACCGGGATCTGCTCGGTGACCCCGCTATCAAAGACAACCGAAGCAGAATACGGCAGAGACGGGACCTCACCAGTTAGGGTCGTACACGTCAACTCGGTCTGGACGCTCTTAACAGAGCGGACTGCGACCGTGCACTGTGCGAGCATAGAGGGATAGCTCTTCAAATGTCCCTCGACAACAAAGGTTCCTTCCTTTTGGTACTGATCAGCCGAGATCTCATTCCACTCAACAGGGCATGTATAAGATTGACCATTTGAATAATTGACCGAAATGCTGGACGGAAGCGCGGGAGCAATACCAGCTGCAGTCCATACCCATGAGCCATTACTGGTTGAACGGGGAACGTACACCTTAAGTACACCGCTCACTTCGTACGGCTCCGCGAGCGTGATCCAGTTGTTGTTCACGCTAACGCCGGTAATCTGTCCGGTAATGGGGACTTCGGATTCCTCCGTCGCCGTATCAAATGCCGTCTGCGACTTTTCGTCCCAATCAACATACGCCGAGGTCTCGGTGCCATCCGACAGCTTTACCTTAACGCTCGAAGATTGGATCTGGCCGTAGTAATCGGCACCGACATATTTTTCCAGAATCGGGTTGGCGTCGATCGACTCGACCGTAATGCCACTTTCGTTGCTCGTCTCTGTGACATCAGGGGCGTTTACTGCCGCCGGATCTACCACTGCCGGGTCCGCCGTAACAGCTTCGACAACCACGCGCTGCTTGACCGTCTGCGTGGTGCCGTCGACGGTACCCTCAAACTCATACGAGCCGGCAGGCAGCTGCGCCAAGGTTGCCGGAGCATCGGCGCCGTTCAGCTTCCAGATGACGTTTTCCTGCTTGGTGGTACCGCTCTCGTAGGTTGCCGTTACAGTTTGGGGCAGCGTGGCGTCGGATCCCTCGGCAACATGTAGCTCGTTCAGGCTGGCAAAAGAGGCGATCTTGTCTTCACTCTGGTCTTGCGAGGTTGCCTGACCGGTGTCCGCAGACGTGGCAGCCGCACCCGTCGCATCGCTTTGCTCGGCAACGACTTGGGTAGTATCACCCTGCATCATCTCGGCGAACGCCTGCGGCGGCACCGAGCCGACCGTCATCGTCAGAGCCAAACCCGCGGTAATGGCCGCGTTGACATGCCTTCTGTTCATGTTTCCTCCCGACACGCTCAACGGACCAAACAGCACTGGTCCGATTGGCAAGTTAAGTTGAGCGTATCCTTCGCCGATGGAGGTTTGCAATATGCTACAGGTTAAGCGGCATAAATGGCTTCGTAAACGGGAGAAATCAGGTGACGTATCTATGTGACAACGGGGCGGTCCCTTTGTCACATTGCGATTACGTCGCGCCACGAAAACGGGCCATCTACTACGTTTAACCCGCATGGGTCGACCATGCGGGTCTTTTTTGAAAACTGGCAAGCCTTTTACCTGCGGTTTTGATTTCACGATTTTCCGTGTGGTCGAGGGTAGCCTGTCAAACGTAGTAGATAGGCCCATTTCGTGACAAGCGAGTCAACTCGGGGTACAGGGCAGCTAAAAAGCCCCATCCCAAATTGGCTGCTTTTGAGTTGCGGTGATATACGGACTGTTTGAGGCTTCTGGCTTGTAAAACAGTCCGTATTTCACCGCAACTGATGAGGGGATGGGTTAGCGCAGCAGACCGGCTACTTCGCCGGCTAGGGTGATGGTGCCGGCGGCTACGAAAGGCTCGTCTGCGGCCTTGAAAGCTGAGAGAGCCTCGGAAACGCTGGGGTATACGCCCGCGAGCTTATCAGCATCAACGAGGGCGGCGAGCTCCTCTGCCGGCAGGGCGCGATCGGAATCGGTCTGGGTCACGACCACGCGCGGAAAGGCCGGGATCAGCACGTCAACGATGCCCGCCACGTCCTTATCGGCCAGCGCGGCGCACAACAGCGTGGGGCGATTCTCTACGCACGGATCGATCTCGTCCAGTGCGCTCACAAAGTTCTCGCAGCTCTGGGGGTTATGGCAGGCATCAATCAGCTTGAGCGGATCGGTCCCCAGCACGTCAAAACGACCCGGTGTGGGGCAACCCATAAGCGAAGCATCCAGTGCCTCGTGGTCGAGCTCACGGCCAAGATACCCTTCGCACAGCATAATCGCGCACGCGGCATTCTGCGGCTGATAGGCCGGCTTGACCATGCTCGACGTATAGATCGCACGCGGCGTGGTGCAGCTAAACTCAACCGTGTCGCCCACATGCGCCGGCACCTTAGTCGTGGCGTGGCTCACCACGAGCGGCACGACGCCGCACTCGCGGCAACGGGCATCCATCACGCGCTGAACGCTCGGCTCATGCGTACCCTCGCCCAAAACAACCAAACGCCCAGGCTTAATGACCGCAGCCTTCTCCCCCGCAATGGCCTCGAGCGTATCGCCCAAAATACGTGTGTGATCGAGCCCAATGCCCGTAATGGCAACAGCGACGGGATCGGTCGCACTCGTGGCGTCCCAACGACCGCCCATGCCAACCTCGAGCACAGCAACATCCACCGTGGCCTCGGCAAACACGACAAGTGCGGCAGCCGTCAACAGGTCAAACGGCGTAATGGAATAGGCGCGCTCCCCCGCCGCCTCACGGTGCGCATTCACGCGACGTCCCGCCTCAACAGCGGCAGAAACGCCACGGGCAAAGGCCTCATCGCTCACAACGCGCCCATCGACCTCCATGCGCTCGGGATAACGCACCAGCTGCGGAGACGTATACAGCGCCGTCTTGAGCCCCTCGCCGCGAAGGATAGCAGCCGAAAAACGCGTAGTCGAAGTCTTGCCATTGGTACCGGCTACCTGAATGCAATCAAAATACTCATCCGGACGCCCCAGCTCACCGAGCATATCGACAACCGTCTCGAGCAAAGGACCAGCATCCCCGGAAATCCGCCCAGTATCAGCAGCCAGCCCAACAGCCTCATCAAACGAAAGCAACTCAAACGAGAAAGGAACGACATACGACCCAGAACGCTTAGCCATAACCCAAAGTCCCCCATAACAGAAAAAGAGGCTCATCAAAAAGAATGAGCCCCTCGCGTTGACAATTTCAGCCTTTACCCGATTGCAGCAAGATCAAGGCCACACCCAGTGGCCCTAACACGCCAGTTGCAAACAACCACGTAAACGAACTAGGAGCGTCCCGATGCTTTGCTCGCCGCAAGTTCCGCACGCAAAGGACAGCACTTAATGTGCTGTCCGTCTTGCGCAGGACTGTCCGCAGCGGAGAGCAAAGCATCGGGACGCGCCCCCAAGTTAGACCTACGAGAAGTCGGCAACCTGCGAGTTCAGCGCCGCCAGGATCTCCTTGAGCTCAGCTGCACGGTCCCTCTTCTTCTGGACCACCGCAGGCGCGGCCTTGGCCACAAAGCCCTCGTTGGCAAGGGTCTTCTCGCAGCCAGCGAGCTCCTTCTGCGCAGCGGCAATCTCCTTCTCCAGGCGCGCCTTCTCGGCCGAAAGGTCAACCTTGCCCTCGAGCACCACAAAGACCTCGACGCCGCTGTCGACCACGGCGATGCTCGCGGCCGGCTTCTCAACGTCGGTACCCATGACCAGCGAAGCGGTGTTGGCCAGCGGCTCAATGGTCGAACGCAGGCTCTCGAGCTTCTCGATGTCCTCGGCACCGGCGCGCACGACCACGTCGAGCTCGGCCTTGGGGCTCAAGCGATAACGCGAACGCGTGGCGCGGGCGGCGGAAACGACGACACGGCACAGCTCAAACGCGCGCTCGGCGTCCTCGTCGACGTACTTGGCGTAGTCGGCGGGCTCGGGCCACTTGGCGATCATGAGCGCCTCGGCACGGTCAACGTTGCCCTCGGCGTCCAGATCGAGCACGCTCGCCGGCATGTTGTCCCAGATCTCCTCGGTGACAAACGGCATAAGCGGGTGCATCAGGCGAATGGAGGTGTCGAGCACAAAGATCAGGTTGCGCTGGGCCTGCAGACGGCCCTCGCCCTTCAGGCGGGCCTTGGTGACCTCGACGTACCAGTCGCAGACCTCGTTCCAGAAGAACTGCTGCACGCCGCGGGCCATATCGCCAAAGGTGTAATTCTCAATACCCTCGGTGACCATCTTGACGGCCTTTGCCAGGCGGCTAAACATCCAGGCGTCGGCCGGCGTCTCAACGACAGGCTCGCCGGGCGTGTAGCCCTCCATGTTCATGAGCAGGAAGCGGCTGGCGTTCCAGATCTTGGTCACAAACGACTTGGCCTGGTCGGTACGCGGGCTATCGATAAGCTTCTTGGTCTTCTTGTCGATGTTCGCGTCGAACTTGACGTCCTGGTTGTTGGTGCACAGCGTGAGCAAGTTGAAGCGCATGGCGTCGGCGCCGTACATGCCAATGAGGTCCATGGGGTCAACGCCGTTGCCCTTGGACTTGGACATGCGGCTGCCGTCCTTGGCCAGAATCGTCGGGTAGATGACGACGTCCTTAAACGGCACCTCGTCCAGGAAGTACAGCGAACTCATGACCATGCGGGCGACCCACAGCGCGATGATGTCGCGCGCGGTGACCAGCGCCGTCGTGGGATGATGGCCCTCGAGCAGCTCCGGCTTTTGCGGCCAGCCCTGCGTGGCGAACGTCCACAGCTGCGAGCTGAACCAGGTGTCCAGCACGTTCTCGTCCTGATGCACGTGATGGCCGCCGCACTTGGGGCACACGTCGGTGTCCTCGGTAAGAGCGTCCTCCCAGCCACAGTCCTCGCAGTAGAACACGGGGATGCGGTGGCCCCACCACAGCTGGCGGCTGATGCACCAGTCCTTGAGGTTCTCCATCCAGGTGGTGTAGGTCTGCGTCCAGCGCGCGGGGTGGAAGGTGACCTTGCCGGAGTTGACGGCGTCGAGCGCCGGCTCCTTGAGCTTGTCAACGGCCACGAACCACTGCTCGGACAGCCACGGCTCAAGCGCGGCGTCGCAGCGGTAGCAGTGCATGACGGAGTGATCGAGGTCCTCGACGTGATCGAGCAGGTCGTGCTCCTCAAACCACTTGATGACGGCCTCGCGGCACTCGTCGCGGTTCATGCCGGTGAACTCGCCATAGCCCTCGACGACCACCGCGTGCTCGTCGAAAATGTTGATCTGCGGCAGGTCGTGGGCCTGACCCATGGCGTAGTCGTTGGGGTCGTGGGCCGGGGTGACCTTGACGAAGCCGGAGCCAAAGTTGGCATCGACGTGCCAATCCTCAAAGATGGGGATCTCACGGTTGACGATCGGCAGCATGACGGTCTTACCCACAAAGGCTGCCTTCTCGGGATCCTTCGGGGAGACGGCGACGCCCGTGTCGCCGAGCATGGTCTCGGGACGCGTGGTGGCGACGACGATGTAGTCCTGGCCGTTGACCGGCTCGGTCAGCGGGTAGCGCAGGTGCCACAGGTGGCCCTTCTCGTCCTTGTACTCGGCCTCGTCGTCCGAGATGGCGGTGGTGCAGTTGGGGCACCAGTTAACGATGCGCTTGCCGCGGTAGATCAGACCGTCGTGGTACCAGTCGCAAAAGACCTTGCGCACGGCCTGCGCGTAGTCCTCGTCCATGGTGAAGCGCTCGTTGTCGAAGTCGACAGAGCAGCCCATGCGCTTGATCTGTTCGACGATGATGCCGCCGTACTCGTGGGTCCAATCCCAGCAAGCGTCGACAAACTTGTCGCGACCGATCTCCAGGCGGCTGATGCCCTCGCTCTTGAGCTTCTTGTCGACCTTGGTCTGCGTGGCGATACCGGCGTGGTCGGTGCCGAGCACCCAACGCGTGGACTTGCCGCGCATGCGGGCCATACGGACGATGGCGTCCTGGATGGAGTCGTCGGTGGCATGACCCATGTGGAGCTTGCCGGTCACGTTGGGAGGCGGAATGGTGACGGTGCAGTCGCCCACGCCCTCGCGGCGCTTGTAGTAGCCGCCGTCGAGCCACTTCTGCAGGATCGCCGGCTCGTTGGTCGACGGATCGTAATTCTTGGGCATCTCTTCCATATATCTCTCCCGTCCCGCCGGGGAGGAATGTAGGCCCGTTTTTCGCTCGGTCAGGTCCTGGGCTCGCTCGAAGACCACATTAAGTGGTCTTCGGCTCGTGCGGAATCTACGAAAATCGGGCCTACATTCCTCCCCTTAGGTATCGATTACTTCAGTCTGATATGACTTCGCTGAGGCTTAAACAACCACACAGAATAACACAGGTAGTTGGGGTTATTGCGTATATATAAAATAGCCTCCGACCGCGGGTGGTCGGAGGCTATCGACAAAATCGTTTTAACAGGTTTTAGCCGTAGATGCGTTGGGGCTGCTCTTCGCCCTTTACGGAGGCTTCGGTCACGACGACCTTGGTGACGCCCTCCTCACTGGGCAGGTCGAACATCGTCTGCTGCAGCAC
This sequence comes from uncultured Collinsella sp., assembly GCA_958421035.1. Classification (GTDB taxonomy): domain Bacteria; phylum Actinomycetota; class Coriobacteriia; order Coriobacteriales; family Coriobacteriaceae; genus Collinsella. Next base: position 11,909 of record CATZKS010000023.1, read on the forward strand.
GTCCTCGCAGATGGAACGCAGGCCGCGGGCGCCGGTCTTGCGGGCGAGCGCCATGCGGGCGATCTCGTGCAGGGCGGCGTCCTCAAACTCCAGGTCCACGTCCTCCAGCTGGAACATCTTGCGATACTGGCGCACCACGGCGTTCTTGGGCTCGGTCAGGATCGACACCAGGTCGTCCTCGTCGAGCGCCTGCGTCTGGGTGACGACGGGCGTACGGCCCACGAACTCGGGGATCATGCCAAAGGCGTTGAGGTCCTGCGGGAGCACCTGGCGCAGCAGGTCGTTCTCGTCGACCGAGGTGGGGCCTGCGATCTCGGAGTTAAAACCTACGCCCTTGTTGCCCACGCGGTCGGCGATAATCTTGTCCAGGCCCACAAAGGCACCGCCGCAGATGAACAGAATATTAGTCGTGTCGATCTGCAGCAGCTCCTGCTGGGGATGCTTGCGGCCGCCGGTGGGCGGAACGCTTGCCACCGTGCCCTCAAGGATCTTAAGCAGTGCCTGCTGAACGCCCTCGCCCGAGACATCACGGGTGATGGAAAGGTTCTCGGCCTTGCGGGCAATCTTGTCGATCTCGTCAACGTAAATAATGCCAACCTGCGCGCGCTCGATGTCGCCATCGGCGGCGTTGATGAGCTTGAGCAGGATGTTCTCCACATCCTCGCCCACGTAACCGGCCTCGGTAAGCGCGGTTGCGTCGGCGATGGCAAACGGCACCTCGAGGATGCGCGCGAGCGTCTGGGCCAGCAGGGTCTTACCGGTACCGGTGGGACCGAGCAGCAGAATATTGGACTTGGCGAGCTCCACCTCGTCCATATCATCGTCGAGCTGGCCGCCCATGCCGTCAGCCTCGTCAAAGGCCGAAAGCGCGGCGCCGCCCTCGATCACGCGGCGATAATGGTTGTACACGGCAACCGACATGGCACGCTTGGCGTCCTCCTGGCCCATGACATAAGCCGAAAGCTCATCATAGATCTCGTGCGGCGTCGGCACACGGGTAATGACCTGGCGAGCGTCGTCCTCCAGCTCAAAACCCTCAGCCTCAGGATCTACAGCAGGCTGACCGGCAGCCTGGCCGTGGTCGCTGAGAAAGCCCGGCAGCTTGCCGTTGCGGGCAGCGTCCATAAAGTCCGAAGCCAGCGACTCCTCCAGAATCTCGGAACAGGCGGCGACGCACTCGTCACAGATAAAGATGTTGGTCGGGCCCTTTACGAGGCGGCGGACCTGGCCCTGCTCTTTTCCGCAGAAGGAGCAGCGGATGGGGTTGCCGTTCTCGTCAAAGTTGTCCTGCATGTTTCCTGCCATCCTAGGCGTCCTTCGCGGCGAGATCGCGCGAGGTGACGATACGGTCGATCAGACCGTAGTCGAGGGCCTCGGCAGCGGTCAGGTAGTTGTCGCGCTCGGTGTCGGCCTGGACCTTCTCGATCGGCTGGCCCGAGGCATCGGACAGGATCTGGTTGAGCTCGCGGCGAGTCTTCTTGATCTCCTCGGCAACGATCTCGATCTCGGTCTGCTGACCCTGGGCACCGCCGCTGGGCTGGTGAATCATGACCTTGGAGTGCGGCAGGCAGAAGCGCTTGCCCTTGGCGCCGGCCGAAAGCAGCACAGCGGCCATGGACGCGGCCATACCGACGCAGATGGTGGAGACCTGCGGCTTGATGAAGTTCATGGTGTCCAGAATCGCCAGGCCGGAGTAGACCTCGCCACCGGGTGAATTGATGTAGAGCGAGATATCCTTCTCGGCATCCTGGCTCTCAAGATGCAGCAGCTGGGCAACGACCAGGTTGGCGCTGACGGAGTTGATCTCCTCGCCCAAGAAGATGATGCGGTCGTTGAGCAGGCGCGAATAGATATCGTAGCTGCGCTCGCCGCGCGGCGTCTGCTCGATAACGTATGGCACGAGGGCGGAATCGAACTTAGCGATCATACGCATCTCCATTTCTCTTACGGACCAATAGTGGTTCTAGACAAACGTACGGTGCCCGCATGCTATGCATTGGCTGGCACCGTACGAAGCAACCGGATAACCGGTGTATAACTTTACCCCATCACGGGCACATGCATGCGCTCGCGGGCAAGGTGGCGAGAATTACTCGGCGTCCTTGGCGGTCTCGTCGACCTCGGTCACCTTGGCGTTCTCGACCAGGTGGTCGACGGCCTTGGAGCGGCGGATGGACTCACGGACAGCAGGCATGCGGCCATCGGCGATGAACTCGGCCTTGGAAGCCTCGACGTCCTTGACGCCAGCCTTCTCGAACTCGGCGTTGACGTCGTCCTCGGTGACCTCGATCTTGAGCTCACGGGCGAGGGCGTCGAGCGCCAGGGACTCGCGGGCAACGTCGTTGGCCTGCTTGTGCAGGTCGCCGACGAACTGCTCCATGGTCAGGCCGGAAGCCGGCAGCCAGGTGTCCAGAGTCATGCCGCGGGCAGCGAGATTGGACAGGAAGTTCTGGCCAAGCTCCTCAAAGACGGACTGCTCGTAGTCGGCGTCCATCTCGTCGAGCTGCAGACGCTCGGCGAGAGCGGCGACGCAACGGTTCTCCTTCTCGGCCGGGAGGCGGGAAGCCTTGTCCTGCTCGATCTCGATCTTGATGGCGTCGCGCATGGCGTCGATGCTGTCGAAGCCAAAGTCAGACTTGACGAGCTCGTCGGTGAGCTCGGGGGTGTTGCGGACCTTGATGCCCTTGACGGTAACCTCGACGGTGTGGGTCTCGGACTCCTCGCCCTCCTCGACCTCGTCGGTCCAGGTGACGGTCTTGACGTCGTCAACGTTAGCGCCGATCAGGGCCTCGTTGAACTCCTTGGGGTTGCTGTCGCTACCGGCGATGAGCATGCGGCCCTCGGCGGCAAAGTTGTCGGCGTTCTCGACGGCCTTGAGGTCGACGGTCACATAGTCGTCAGCCTCGACGGCGCGACCCTCGACGTCCTCGAAGGTAGCGCGGTAGTTGAGGAGCATCTCGACCTGGTTGTTGATCTCGGACTCGGTGACCTCAGCAGGGGGCATCTCGATCTCGACGGCGTCGAAGGAGGAGAGCTCAGCGGCGGGACGCAGGGAGAACTCGACGGTGTAGGTGTAGTCCTCGTGATCCTTGGCGAGGTCGAGCTCCTTGTAGTCACCGCTCTTGGTGGGGACGATGTCCAGCTCGTTGAGGACGGCGGGCTCGTTGGCGGCGATCAGGTCGTTGGTGGCCTGAGCGAGGGTAGCCTCGGCGCCAAGAGCAGAGTCGATGACCGGACGGGGGGCCTTACCGGCGCGGAAGCCCGGGAAGCGGTACTTCTTGGCGGTGTCCTTGTAGGCCTTCTTGATCGCGGCGTCGACGTCGGCGGCCGGGATGGTGACCGTAGCGGTGAGCTTGGCGTCCTTGACGTCAGAAGCGGTGATGTTCAACACGTTCCTCCTCATACTGCCCAGCTTATCTGAGGTGCTGGTACCTTTATGCAACAAGCGTCGCGAGGGCATAAGCCGACGCGGGTGCGTTGGTGCGGGCGAAAGGACTCGAACCTTCACGGGAATCCCACCAGAACCTAAATCTGGCGCGTCTACCAATTCCGCCACGCCCGCATGAGCGCACAGACTAGGAATGATAGCAGATACGAGCGACAAGCGCACGCACACGTTTTACAGGCTCACGACCTCACCACGAGTGCAAAAGGCGGGGCGAGTTGCCCCGCCCCGCCAATTACGACTTGTTCGCTGACCCGCTACTCCCCCAGCAGGGCCTTCTCGGGCGTGATCGGCAGCGAGCGAACCTGGTGGCCGGTGGCGTGTGCGACGGCCGAGGCCACGGCGGCGAGCGGTGTGTTGATGACGACCTCGCCGATCGACTTGGCGCCAAACGGGCCCGTCGGCTCGTAGCTCGGCTCAAAGGCCACGCGAATGCTGCCGATATCCAGGCGCGTGGGCAGCTTGTAGCTCATAAAGTTGCCGGTGCGCAGACGGCCGCGCTCATCGTGCTCGACAATCTCGTAGAGCGCGTGACCGATACCCTGGGCAATGCCGCCCTCGGCCTGGACGCGCGCGAGCGCCTCGTTGATCACGGTGCCGCAGTCGACGGCCGCCGCGTAGTCCACCACGGTCACCTTGCCGGTGGCCTTGTCGACCTCGACCTCGGCAATGCCGGCCATAAACGGCGGAGGCGAAACGGGCAGGCAGGCAGAAGCATGCGAGGTGAGCGCGTCGCCGCCCGCGATGTTCTTGACGCACAGGTTGGCAAAGTCGCGCAACGTGAGGTAGCGGTTCTGCTCGCGCGCGGCGCGCTCGTCGGACAGGCGCACGTACTGGCCATCGAAGACCACATCGGCGGCGTCCACGTCCCACATCTGGGCGGCCTTGGCGCAAATCTTCTCACGCAGCTCGGCCGCGGCGTTCTTGGCAGCCAGGCCCGTCACGTACGTGCCCGAACTCGCGTACGAGCCGGCGTCGAACGGCGACACATCGGTGTCCACGCCGCGCACCACGATCAGCGAGCTCTCCACGCCCAGCTCCTCGGCGGCAATCTGCGCCAAGATGGTATCGACACCCATGCCGTTATCGGTAGCGCCGGTCGAAAGCGTAATAAAGCCGTCCTCCTCAAGGCGCATGTCGATGCCGGCGATGTCCACGTTGGAGATGCCCGAGCCCTGCATGGTGAGTGCGCAGCCCAGGGCGCGCACGCGGTCGCCCAGGTCAACGGCCAGCGGCTTGTCGCGCCAACCGATCATGTCCATCGCGCGCAGCAGGCAGCGGTCGAGTGCGCAGGCGTTGAGCTTCTCGTTGTAGTACTGCGGCATGGTCTCGCCCTCGTGCACCATGTTCTTAAGGCGCAGGTCGGCGGGGTCCATGTGCAACATGTCGGCGAGCTCGTTGACGGCACTCTCCACGGCAAACTGGCCCTGGGTGGCACCGTAGCCGCGATACGCGCCGCCGCGGTTGGTATTGGTGTAGACGGCGTCCCAGCTAAAGCGGCTCGCCTTCACATGGTTGTAGATGGGCAGGCTCTTGTGGCCCGAAAGGCCGATCGTCGTGGTAGCGTGCTCGCCATACGCTCCAGCGTTGGACAGCGTATGCAGATCGATGGCCGTGATGGTGCCGTCGTTCATGGCGCCCAGCTTAACAGTCATCTGCATCTGGTGGCGCGAGTTGCCCGCGGTGATGGTCTCCTCGCGGGTGTAGCAGCAGTAGCTCGGACGGCCGGTCTGCTGGGTAACGAATGCCACGAAGATCTCGCAGCAGCCCGTCTGCTTGGAGCCAAAGCCGCCGCCGATGCGCGGCTTGATGACCTGCACCTGCGACTGCGGAATATCGAGCGACTGCGCGACCATGCGGCGTACGTGGAAGGGCACCTGCGTGGAGGTGGTCACCGAGATGCGGCCGAACGCGTCGGTCGTCGCGAAGGCGCGGAAGGTCTCCATGGGCGCGGTCTGCGTGGCCTGGCTGGTGTAGGTGCGCTCAAAGACGATGTCGCTCTGGGCGAAGGCCTCATCCAGGTCGCCATAATCGCTGGTACCGCTGCATACCAAGTTGCGCGGGACATCGCCGCCCTGCGGGAACATAAAGGTCACGTCGCCCTCGGGGTGGACGACGATGTCGTTATCGAGTGCCTTGGTAAAGTCGAGCAGCGGCTCAAGCACCTCATAGTCGACCTTAATGAGTTTGAGCGCCTTGTCGGCAGCCTCCTCAGTCTCGGCGGCGACGATCGCCACCTCCTCGTTTTGGTAACGGACGAGGTTCTCGAGAATCAGGCGGTCGTAGGGACTCGGCTGCGGATAGCTCTGGCCGGCGATGGTAAAGCGGCGCTTGGGCACGTCCTCGTAGGTGTAGACGCCCACGACGCCGGGCACCTTCAGGGCGCGCGACGTATCGATGGAGCGGATCTTGGCGCGGGCATAGGGGCTGCGCTTGAGTTTGACGATCAGGGCGCCGGCGGGCACCATGTCGCCCGTGTAGACGGGACGACCCTCGAGCAGGGCCTTCGAGTCCTTCTTGGGCTGCTTCTTGGTGATCTGCTTGTACGCGACACCGTCGGAGCTCGTCTCGTTGACGGGCAGCTCGGGCATCTCAAAGCCAACCTGCACGCCGGACTCGTTGAGGAAGCGCACAATGGCGCGCAGCTGGCTTTCGTAGCCACTGCAACGGCAGAGGTTGCCGGCGAGCCGGCGCGAGAGCTCCTCGCGCGTGGCGACGAGGCTCGGGTCCTCCTTGGCGGCGCGGGCAAGCGCCAGCACGTTCATGATAAGACCGGGGGCGCAAAAACCGCACTGCTCGGCGCCTTCGGCAGCCATCGCACGGGCGAGCGCCTCGGACTCGGCCTTGAGGCCCTCAAGTGTGGTGATGGTGTGGCCCTCAACACGGGCGGCGGGAACCGAGCAGCTCAGTACCGGTTCGCCGTCGAGCCACACCGTACACAGACCGCAGTTGGTGGTCTCGCAGGCGCAGCGCACCGACGCGCAGCCCTGCTCGCGCAGTAGCGCAAAGAGCATGGTGTCGGGGGCAATCTGAACCTTGACCTTGCGGCCGTTGAGCGTAAAGGAAAGATCGATGAGTTTGGCAGCCATTAGCGCACCTCGCTAGAATCGACGCCGGGCACGCGGCGGCAGGAATACTCGTCCGTGGCAAACTTGGGGACCTGCACGGTCTCGAGCTCGCGGGCAAGCGCGGCAGAAAGCTCGATGCCGGCGGCGCGGCGCACAGCCTGAATCGCCAGCGGGGCCGAGATGCGACGGCGGTAGTCAGCCGAGCCCCACATGTTGGTGCCGTAGCTCAGTGTGCGTACGGACGCGGCCAGGGCACGCAGCTCGTCCTCGGAAGGCCGCTCGTTCACCAGGCCGCATGCCTCGCCCTGCAGCAGGGTCGCGCGCAGCGGGCGGGCACCCACGGTGACGTGCCAGCTGTTGTCCCACCAGGCAGCGGTGACGTTTAAGGAGGGGAAGTCGGTCGCGGCCTTGCGCACGGCCTCATAGCTTGCGCGGTAATCGTGCTTAACGACCACCACGTGCTCGATCACGTCGCGCACGTAACCCATGTCGACAAACTCGGCGAGCGGCACGCGGCCGGCGCCCGTCAGCTCAACATAGGAATCGAGCGCGAGGAAGGCGGAGAGAACGTCCGAGAAGCCAAAGCGGCCGTAGATGCTGCCGCCCACCGTGGCGGTATTGCGCAGCTGCACGCCCACGATATCGTGGACGGCGAACTCAAAGACATTGTTGACAAGCGCGTTGAGCTCGGCATGGCGCTCGAGCTGGCGCAGGGTGCACATGGCACCGATGCGAAACTCGGTCTCGGTCTCCTCGATCTGATCGAGTCCGCAGGCCGAAAGGTCAATCGCCGTCGCCACGCGACGCGATCCCAGGCGCATCCAGATGCCGCCGCCCACAATCTTGTTGTTGCGGTTCTTCTGCAAGAGCTCATAGGCTTCGGCCGCGTTTCCAACACGGACGTAGGTACCGAACTTGAGCACGTTCTCCCCCATCTCTTCACTTGTCCAGTACCTTTAAGTGTACCAAACGAGGGGCCGCACACCGTTTTAGGACAAAATCCACCCACCCATCCATAACTTGCGGTGATATACGGACTGATTAGCCGTTCTGGGACGCTTAACAGTCCGTATATCACCGCAAGTTATGAGGAGTCCTCCGGAATAGAAAAGGCTCCCAGCCGGAATGGCTGGGAGCCTCATCACATGCTATTTCGAGCGAAGATTTAGCAGACGCCCTGAGCGAGCATGGCGTCAGCGACCTTCAGGAAGCCGGCGATGTTGGCGCCCATGACAAAGTTGCCCTCCTGGCCATACTCCTTGGCGGTGTCGTCCACGTTGTGGAACATGCCGCGCATGAGCTGCTCGAGCTTGCCGTCGACCTCTTCGAAGGTCCAGGACAGGTGCTCGGCATTCTGGCTCATCTCCAGGCCGGACACGAGCACGCCGCCGGCGTTGGCAGCCTTACCGGGCATAAAGGCGACGCCGTTCTCCTGGAAGTAGGTCGTGGCCTCGATGGTCGTGGGCATGTTCGCGCCCTCGCCAACCACCTTGCAGCCGTTGGCGACGAGCGCCTGGGCATCCTCAAGCAGCAGCGTGTTCTCGCGAGCGCAGGGAAGCGCGATATCGCAGGGAAGCTGCCACACGCCGCGGCCGTCGCCCTCGTGCCACACGGCGTTAGGCTTCTCGTCAACGTACATAGCGAGCGTAACGCCCTTGTCGTGGCCGGAGCGCTTCTTGTTGTAGACGTGCTCGAGCACGGTGTAGTCGATGCCGTCGGGATCCTCGACCCAGCCGTGGGTATCGGAGCAGGCCAGCACCTTGCCGCCGAGCTGAGAAACCTTCTGGACCGCGTAGATAGCGACGTTGCCGGAGCCGTGAACGACGACGTTCTTGCCCTCGAAGGAGTCGCCGCGGCTCTTAAGGTACTCGTCCACAAAGTAGGCCAGACCGTAGCCGGTGGCCTCGGTACGGGCGAGCGAGCCGCCAAAGGAGAGGCCCTTGCCGGTGAGGACGCCGGTCCACTCGTTGGTCAGGCGCTTGTACTGAC
>CATZKS010000024.1 GCA_958421035.1 uncultured Collinsella sp.
AAGCGGTCGGCGGGGCCATTGTGGCTCTTGACAGCGGATTGGGTCATATGAGCGAGCGGGTCGCATTTGAGGCAAGGTGACGTGAAACGAAAGGGCGCTGACCTTCTGGTCGCGCCCTTGAAGTTGAACGTCAGATTGTCCAAATGCGGCCCGCGCAGCGTCGAGCCGTTACGCAGTTCGCAGAACCGCGTAACTAGTTAGTACATCTTTGCGCCGGCGGGGATGGAGGCGTCGAGCTGGATCAGGTTGAGGCGCTCCTCGCCCTCCTCCTCGTGGATGGCGCTGATCAGCATGCCGCAGCTGGGAATACCCATCATCTTGCGCGGAGGCAGGTTGGTGATGGCGAGCAAGGTCTTGCCGACCAGGTCCTCGGGCTCGTAATAAGCGTGAATACCGGAGAGGATGGTGCGGTCGGTGCCGGTGCCGTCGTCGAGCGTAAAGTTCAGCAGCTTCTTGGACTTCTTGACGGCCTCGCATGCCTTGACCTTCACAGCGCGGAAGTCGCTCTTGGAGAAGGTATCAAAGTCGACGAACTCCTCAAACAGCGGCTCAACGGCGATCTTGGAGTAATCGAGCGTGGGCTTAAGCGACTTAACGAATGGGCTCGCGGCGTTGCCGGCCTCGGCAGCCTTGGCGGCAGCGGCACCGGACTGGAAACCCTTCTCGGGCTTCATGTGCGGGAACAGCAGCACGTCGCGGATAGAAGCCTGGTTGGTAAGCAGCATGACCACGCGGTCGATACCAATGCCAATACCGCCCGCGGGAGGCATACCGTACTCGAGGGCGCGCACGTAGTCCTCGTCGTACTCCATGGCCTCGTCGTCACCGCCGGCCTTCTCGGCCATCTGGGCGGCAAAGCGCTCGGCCTGGTCGACCGGGTCGTTGAGCTCGGAGAACGCGTTGGCGTACTCGTGACCGGCAATAACCAGCTCAAAGCGGTGCGTCAGGCGCGGGTCGTCCTCAAAACGCTTGGCAAGCGGGCTGACCTCGATGGGGTAATCGCACACGAAGGTCGGGTTGACGATGGTGTCCTCGCCCAGCTCATCGTAGATCTCGGCGATAATCTTGCCGGCGGTCCACTCGGGCTTAATCTCCAGGCCCTTCTCGCGCGCGGCGGCAGCAAGCTCCTCGACCGGCGTGTCGATGGTGATCTGCTTGCCGAGCACGTCGGAGACGATGTCGGTCATGGGACGGCTGGCCCACTCACCAGAAAGGTCGATGGTCTGGCCCTGGTACTCGATGACCTCGGGGTTGCCGATGGCCTTGTTAGCCGCCTTAATGACACCCTGGGCGAGCGCCTTCATGCCCTCGAGGTCGGAGAAGGCACGGTAGGCCTCCATCGTGGTGAACTCGGGGTTGTGGGTGAGGTCCATGCCCTCGTTACGGAAGATGCGGCCGATCTCGAACACGCGCTCAAAACCACCGACGATGCAGCGCTTGAGGTGCAGCTCGGTGGCAATACGCAGGTAGCACTCCTGATCGAGCGCGTTGAAGTGGGTAATGAACGGCTTGGCCGTGGCACCGCCCTGGATGGTCTGCAGGATGGGGGTCTCGACCTCCATGTAGCCGTCGGACTCCATAAAGCGACGGAAGGTGGAGAGAATCTGCGAACGCTTACGGAAGGTCTCGCGAACGTCGTCGTTGGCGATCAGGTCGACATAGCGCTGGCGATAGCGGGTCTCCTTATCGGAAAGACCGTGGAACTTCTCGGGCAGCGGACGAACGGCCTTGGCAAGCAGGGTCGCGCTCTTAGGGGCAACGGAAAGCTGGCCGCGCTGGGTACGCACGACCACGCCGGTCACGCCCAGGATATCGCCCAGGTCGAGGGCCTTGAGCGTATTCCAGGCAGCCTCGTCCATGTCGTTGATGCGGCAGAACAGCTGAATCTCGGCAGTCGCATCGCGCACGACGATGAACATGATCTTGCCCTGACCGCGCTTGGCGACCACACGGCCGGCGATCTTCACGACATCCTCGGTGTCCTCACCATCGGCAAGATCGGCGTACTTAGTCTCGATATCGGCGACGTAGTCCTCAAGCTCAGAGTGCTCAGGATAGGGGTTCTGGCCCGCCTCGAACAGGGCGGCGCGCTTGGCCAGGCGGGTGGCGCGCTCGTCGTTGAGCGTCGATGCCTGATCGGCGGCGTTCTGGTTCTCTGCCATAAGTTAGCTCCTCAAACTAAAACGCTCCCCAGGATTCGGTCCCAGGGAGCGAAAACATACCTTTACGCGGGACCGTGGTCTAGCGTGCGATCTTGGCGATGGTGTAGACGCGAGTCTTGCCGGAAGGCGTAACGACCTCGACGGAGTCGCCCTCGCCGTGACCAATGATGGCGTGACCGACCGGAGACTCGTTGGAAATCTTGTGCTCGAGCGAGTTGGTCTCGGTGGTACCGACGAGCGTGACTTCCATGACCTCGCCGTTGGGATCAATCAGCGAAACGGTGGAACCGATGGAGACGGTCAGGTCGCCCGTGGTGGCAGCAACCTGAGCGTTGGCGAGGATGGCCTGGATCTCGGCAATACGAGCGGCGTTCTGGGCCTGCTTGTCCTTAGCGGCGTCGTACTCGGAGTTCTCCGAAAGGTCGCCGAACGCGCGGGCTTCCTTGATGTCCTCGACGATCTCCTTGGCGTAATCGCCCTCACGCCAGGCGAGCTCCTCGACGAGCTTCTGGCGGCCCTCAGCGGTCAGTACGATCTGGCTTGCGTCCATACGGATATCTCCCCAACTCTGATCAAACAATCAACTGTCAACAAAACGAAAAAGACCGGCTAGCCTGCGGGCAAGCCGGTCAGGTGCTCACCCCAAAGGGATGGGACTACTCTGCGTCCGCGTCGCTGTCCTCTGCCTGCTTCTTCTTGGCAGCAGCGAGCTTGGCCTCGAGCTCAGCGATCTCCTTGTCCTCCTCGGACTCCTCGACCACGACCTCCTCGGCCTGCTTGGTCTCGGCCTTATCGTCGCCCTCCATACCCTCACGGATATTCTTGACGGTAGAGCCGAGGGACTTGCCGAGCTTCGGCAGGTTCTTGGGCCCGAAGATAATCAGGACAACGACGAGAATAATGATGAGCTCAGGAGCCCTCAGTCCAAACATGTAGACCTCCACAATACAGCGAGACAAGCTCGAATGAGTATACCGCGGGTATCGCGGTATCACAACACTAGCTAAAAAAAGGGACCGCAAGAAGCGGTCCCTCCTCATGCTCTGGTCGGGTTGACTGGATTTGAACCAGCGACCCCTGCGTCCCGAACGCAGTGCTCTACCAAACTGAGCCACAACCCGTTAGCTCGACTATAGTAACAAAGATTTTCGCCGCGTGCTAGAGAAATTTTTATTTCTTTGGCGCATCGATTTGAACCGTGTTGGGAATAAGCTCAGTCGCGCAGGCCCACCAGCCATTTTGCTGGGCAGCATCGGCAAGCCTTTCGGCCGTGGCAGCGGTGTCGCAAATGGCAAACGAGCAGGCACCCGATCCGCACACATCTACAGCAACGGTTCCGTCCTGTTTACGCAGCCAGTCGAGGACCGTTTGAATCTGCGACTCCATCTGTGCGGAAATGACACCAAGGTTGTTATGGATGAGTGCATATGCCGTCTCGGCATCACCAGCACGCAAGGCAGAAGCTATCGCGCCGGGCTTGTCCGCAGGCACCGGGGCCTCGTCAAAACGTCGATAGGCTTCAATTGTCGAAACGCTTGCCTCGCGCGGCTTGACCAGCACGACGGGCGTCGCGGGCAGCGCGGGGCACTCAGTTGCCAGCACGTCTCCCCCACCCACGTAAAATGCAGGGCTGGCATGCAAAAAGAAGGGAACGTCAGCGCCAATGCCGCGCGCGATGTTGTCCAACGCAGGATCGGCACGGTCGATGCCCCAACTCTCTGCCAAGGCGACAATGACCGCCGCGGCATCCGTCGAAGGACCGCCCAGGCCGGCACACAACGGGATGCGCTTCTCGATCGTGATGCAGACGTTGGCTTCGCGACCATAATGCTCGGCCATAGCGAGCGCAGCACGATACGCCGTATTCTTTTGCATGGGAAAGTCGGACGTCGGAATCGTCTGAACGGTCAGCGCCTGTGCCGGCGTAACCGTCACGGTATCGACAAGGCCGACGGCTGCCATCAGGGAATCGACCTTATGGTAGCCGCGGTCGTCGCGCTCGGTATGAACCCCCAGATAGAGGTTGATCTTTGCCGGCGCGGAAAGAGTCAGGGACCGATCGGTCACCGTTAATGCTCCTCGAGCTGATTGCCGAGCGGGGTAAAGATGTGCTCGCCGCTCTCGGGGTCGAACAGCTCGACCTGACCGGTGAGCACATCGATATACTGGTAGGACTGACGCGACTTGCGGCCACGACGCTCGTCAACCTCGACGATAAAGACGGCGGGGTGGACGCTCTTGATGGTGCCCATGCGCTCGACGACGCGGGTACGGCCCATGTTGGCCTTAACCTTGACGCGATCGCCCACCATATCGGTCAGCTTCTCGTGGATGTCGTCGACGTGATTGACTTCCATCTCTTCCATGAACAGGGCCTCCAGAAGGTGCAATTCAAAAAGGGGATAATACCCCTAAGATAGACAAAACTCTAATACTATAGCACCCTGCTGCCGCCATACGCAAGTAGCTAAATAAGCCCCGTCCCAAATACGTACCAGACGACAATCTCGCATGACCAGTTGTTACGCGGTTTGGTAAAACCGCGTAACCTAAAGGTTGTCGGTGTCCAAGACGATGGTGAACGGACCGTCGTTGACAAGATCGACTTTCATATCGGCGCCAAAGATGCCGTGCGCCACGTGTTCGACATCTTGACGAACGAGCGTCAGGAAGTACTCGTAGAGCTCGTTGGCAACATCGGGCGCGCCGGCATCGGTAAACGACGGACGGCGACCGTGGCGGCAGTCAGCGAACAGCGTGAACTGCGACACCACGAGCACCTCGCCGTCGACATCGGCAAGCGCCAAGTTGGTCTTGCCGTTCTCGTCCTCGTTGATACGCAGCCCGCGGAGCTTGCCCCACAGCTTGTCGGCCTCGGCATGCGTATCGCCATGGCCCACACCCAGCAGCACCAGGTAGCCGCGTCCAATGCGGCCCACGCACTCGCCGTCGACCGTCACGCCGGCGTTGAGCACGCGCTGCACCACCGCACGCACGGTCTACTCCTCGCCCGTCAGCTTGGCGGACAGATGCTCGAGCGCGTGGAAACGATGGCTGATGGCGTTCTTCTCGTCAGCCGTCAGCTCGGCCATGGTCTTGCCCGGCGTGTCGACCGGCAGGAACAGCGGGTCGTAGCCAAAGCCGTGATCGCCGCGGCCCTCGTGCGCGATAACGCCCTCGCAGGCGCCCTCGCCATAGGTGACCAAACCGTCCGTGTCGATGAGCGCGACGACGCTCATAAAGCGCGCGGTGCGATCCTCGTCGGCCACGCCATCCAGATTCACGAGCAGCTTGGCATTGTTGGCGGCGTCGTCGCCGTGAACGCCCGCGTAGCGCGCGCTATACACACCGGGCTCACCGTCCAGCGCGTCGACGACCAAGCCCGAATCGTCGGCAATGGCCATAAGACCCGTCTCCTCGACCGCAGCCTGCGCCTTGATGATGGCGTTCTCCAAAAACGTCGTGCCGTTTTCCTCGGGATCCTCAAAATCGCCCAGCTGGCCGAGCGCCACAAAGCGCACCTCGGGCATGACCTTGCCCAAAATGGCCTCGATCTCGGTGAGTTTATGAGCGTTTCCGGTTGCCACGACGATGGTCGCCGCCGGGTCGAGGGTGTCGATGTCGATCTTCTCAAGTGCCATAACTGGCCTCCTTGTCTCTATAGCAAGCCGCGTGAGGGGCGTTTGGGCACTTGACCTCTCCCCTCTCAGGCGATCGGACCTTTCAACGCAGCATTTCAGCAGATAAAACCTACCAAAATAAACCCGTCCCTTTTGGCAGGTTAGGCGATGGCTTGGCGCTGAAGCTCGATGAGCTCGGCGATACCCTTGTCGCCCAGGTCGAGCAGGGCGTTGAGGCGTTTGCGGTCAAAGGGCGCCTGCTCGCCGGTGCCCTGGAGCTCGATCATCTCGCCGGTGTCGGTGGCGACGAGGTTCATGTCGACCTCGGCGTGACTGTCCTCGGAATAATCGAGGTCAAGCAGCGTATTGCCGTCGACAACGCCCATGGAGATGGCAGCCACCTGGCCGATAAGCGGGATGCGCTCGATCTTGCCCGCCTCGACCCACATGGCGAGGGCGTCGTGCAGCGCCACCCAGGCGCCGGTGATGCTCGCTGTACGCGTGCCGCCATCGGCCTGAATCACATCGCAGTCGACGGTGACGGTGTACTCGCCGAGCGCCTTCATGTTGACGACGGAACGCAGGCTGCGGCCAATGAGGCGCTCGATCTCCATGGAGCGACCCTTGCGGTTGGCGTGCTCGCGCTTGCAGCGCTTGCCGGTCGACGCCGGCAGCATGGCGTATTCCGCGGTCACCCAGCCGGCCTTAGCTCCCTTTCGCCAGCCCGGCACGCCCTCCTCGATAGTGGCGGCGCACAGCACGCGCGTGTCACCGAACTCGGCCAAACACGAGCCGTGGGCGTGCTTCATGACGCCACGGGTGAGCTTAACGGGGCGCAACTCGTTGGCGGCGCGACCGTTAGCGCGGTTGACCTGCATGTACTCCATAGAAATATCCTTTCGGCAAAAGATGTGGCGAAGGCCTTGACGGCTGCCTTACATCTATTTCAGCTCATCGATATCGATATGTTCGATGCTCTTGAGCGGCTGGCCAAAGATAAAGCTACCCGCCACCGCAAACTCGGCAATGTTATCGGCCGTCGTGGCAAAACGATGCTGCGGCTCGGCGGCGTCGCCCGCCAGCTGCTCGCGGCGCGTGAGGATATCGGTCAGCTCGCGCGTGGTCTCCTCGGCGGAACTCACGACGCGCACCCCAGGCCCCAGCGCATGGCGGATAGGTCCCACCAACAGCGGGAAATGCGTACAGCCGAGCACCACGGTGTCGATACCGTGGTCGCGCAGCGGCTCAACCGTGGCACCCACCAGCGCACGCACGGCAGGCGTATCGAAGATGTCCTCGTTCTCAAGCCACTGTTCCTGCAGATGTGCACCCGAGGCGAGTTCGTGTTCGACAACCTCGACAAAGCTCGAGGCAGGACAGCCGTATACATCGACGCCGGCATCCAGATCCTGAATGGCGCGCGTGTAGGCGCCCGAGCGAATGGTGAGGTTGGTGGCGAGCACGCCCACGCGACGCGTACGCGTGCTGTTGATTGCTGCACGGGCACCCGGCGCGATCACACCGATCACGGGAACGTCGAGCACCTGCTGGGCCAGACGCAAGGCCGCAGCGGTCGCCGTGTTGCAGGCGATGACCATAATCTTGACGTCGTGCTTCGAAAGCCAACGACCCGCCTGCAACGCAAACGAGCGAACCTCGTCCTCGGTGCGGGTGCCATAAGGGCAGCGCTTAGTGTCCCCGAAATAGTAGACGGACTCGTGCGGAAGTGCCGTTGCGATCGCGCGCGCGACCGTCAAGCCGCCCAGGCCCGAGTCGAACACGCCGATCGGACGCGTGTCCCCGGCCATATTATCGATATCGGACATTACCTCACCAGATTCTCTCTCGAAAAATGCGACCAATCGTGATGCGTCGCGCTACGAACGGGCTGCGACCAGCAGCTCGGCCGTTGCCACCCAACCGTCGACAATCTTGCCGCGCGTAATATAGGCATTGTCGCAGGCGTCCAAGAACTCCGGGGCACCGGCGCTCGTCAGACCGTTCTCGACCAGGCAGAACATGCCAACATGGTCGGCCATGTAGAAGTCGGACTCGGAGTCGCCGAGCGCAAGCGTCTCCTCGCGCTCGATCCCCAGGTGCTCGCAGAAGCGCGCAATGGCAACGCCTTTGTTAAGACCCGCCGGATTGATGTTGAAGGCGCGACCGTCCTCGACGCGATTAAGCTCGAGCGTCGTCGGCTTGGACAGGTGCGTCAGATGGCCGTTGCAAGCCCAGACCAGACCGCAGCCGGCCTCGTCCAGAATGGCCTGGACCTCATTGTCGGGCACATCGCCGCGCATGCCGACGGTGACCTCGCGGTACTTGTAGCCGGTCGACATGTCGTTGTGATACTCGATCTTGTGCGGCCAGCGGGCAAGGATCTTCTCGCACACGCCGGTCTGCTCGATCACCTGGTGCGGAGTAAGGCCGCAGGCGGGGTCGTAAGGCATGTCGCCAGTCAGATACTCCCAATCGTTGGCTTTGAGATCGTACATGACCAGGCCGCCCATCTCGCCGATGTAGGAGTTGAGGCCGAGCACGCGCGCGTCCTCGTGGATCATGGTACGGTTGCGGCCCGAGGTGGGAACCACCTGAATACCAGCGCGAGCGAGCGCCACGACGGCCTCGACGAGTTTGGTCGAAGGGTTGCCGTCGTTGTCGCGCAGCACGCACGAGCCGGGTGCGAGCATCGTGGCATCCAGGTCGGTAAAGACGTACTTGACCTTGGCCAAGCGCTCGCGCATCTCGCCCGAAAGCTCGGCAACGGTCGGCAGGGTGTTGTGGGACATGGTTACTCCGTTTACGTAGAAGGGTTTGGACTTGGACGGCATGTTTTGATTGAGGGAACACGCTTATGGCGACAGCGCACTCAGGGCGCCGCCGCCATCATGGTTCATTAGTCAAACTGGGTAACATCGATCAGGCGATTGGCCAACGAAAGGTCGCTCTCGATGGGCACGAACTCGTCACCCACGTGCATGAGCTCCTCGTCGCCCTTTGCCAGCAGCAAGACAATGGTGGGAGCATCGGGGTTGACGTACTCCTCGCGCGCCGCCTTGAACGCCGCATGCACGGCAGCTTCGCGATCGAGGATGATCTTGTTCGGCGTATCGTCGGGAACATGTTCGGCAAGCTCGCGACAGACCTTCATCGGGTCCTCGTGAGCCGGGTCCTCATTGGCAAAGATCATCAGGTCGGAATACGGTGCGGCCTCGCGCGGAAGCTGCTCGCGGCGCTCCTGCGCCTTGCCGCCGGCAGCGCCAAACACCGCGATGACCGGGCTGGCGGGAAACGCGCGCTTGACCGACGAGAAAAGCGAACGGAACGAAAGCTGGTTGTGCGCATAGTCGACGACGCAGATCACGCGGCCGTCCTTCGACTCCACGACCTCCATACGGCCCGGCACACGCAGCTTGGAGAGGCCCTTCTTGATGGCATCGATACCGATGCCAATCTCGCGCGCGGCGGCGATAGCGACCAGCGCGTTTTCCACGTTAAAGTCGCCCGCGATGCCCAGCAGGACCTTCTCCCCCGTCTCGGACTCGTCGGCACACAGGCCATGCAAGTTGAACTCGATGCTAAAGCCGACCATGCGTACGTCGCTCGCCCACAGGCTCGCCTCGGGATGCTCGACGCCAACGGTCACCAAGCGCTCGGCCGTCGACGCTGCCTCCAGCACACGGTCGACCTCTTCGGTGCCCAGATTCACCACGGCAGTCTTTGCCTGGTCAAAGATCCTGAGTTTGCTCTCAAAATAATCCTCAAACGTGGGGTGTTCGATCGGCGAGATGTGGTCGCGGCCGATGTTGAGGAAGCACGCCACGTCAAACGGCAGATTCTCGACGCGTTGGTACTTGAGCGCCTGGCTCGAGACCTCCATGACCATGGACTGGCGACCGGACGTGCGGCAGTTGGCGATATGGCGCCAAACCTCGGGGGCCTCGGGCGTGGTGTTGGTGCTCTCGTAGCACTCGATACCATCGTCGGTACTCACCGAGCCGATCATGCCGCAGGACTCGCCCGCCGCCTTGATGATGGACTGGAGCATAAAAGCGGCCGTGGTCTTTCCCTTGGTGCCGGTGATGCCCACGATCTTGACGTCGTGGTCGGGACGGTCGTAGACCTCCGGCGGCAGCAGGGCCATGGCCGTGCGAACACTATCAACAACCAGCATCGCAGCACCGCTCTCCTGCGCCAGCGGCTCCAGAGACTCGACCAGCGACTCCTCGCACACAAATGCGACGGCGCCCGCATCGAGCGCCATGCTCAAAAACGCGGGCTTAAAGGCAGCACCTTTACAGAAGAACACGTCACCTGCCGAGACCGCGCGCGAATCAAACGAGCAACCGGTCACGGCACGCTCGTCAACCTGCTCTGATGCGCGCAGCTCGCCGCACACATCGAGAAGCTTGGCAAGCGTATCGACCGTGGTCACGGTCGCGGAATCCGAATGGTGCATCTTTCACCTTTCTCAGCCATTTGGCAGGGACGGTTTTCATAGTAACTGAAACGTGCTCGCGCAAAAACGGCTCCCGGAGGAGCCGTTACGCGCAGGCATTCGTAAGCCGAGACTAGGCAGCCTGAACAGCGGGCTGGTCCTCGTCGATAAAGAAGCGCTTGTACCACACTAGGAACACGAGCGGCGTATAGATCTTGCGCTGGAAATCGCCCTTGCCCGCAAAGTGCAGATCGAGCAGGTGCATGAGCTCGTCGGTATTGAAGAACTCGCTTGCCCACGGCGCGGTGAAGTACTCCTTGACATAGTCGTACCACTTTTGCTCGCGCAGCCAGTAGACAATCGGCACCGGGAAGCCCACCTTGGGACGGGTGGCCCACTCATCGGGCAGCGACTTGTTGGCAGCGTGGCGGAGTACCTGTTTGTTGCCGTTCTCGTTGATGCGATAGCGGTCGGGAATGTGCTCGGCGAACTCCATGACTTTGCGGTCCAGGAAGGGCACGCGCAGCTCCAGCGAGTGCGCCATGCACATCTTGTCGGCCTTGAGCAGAATGTCGCCCGGGAGCCACATGTTCATGTCCAGGTACTGCTTCTTGACCAGCTCGGGCTGACCCTTCACGCGCGCATAGATGGGAGCGGCAAGCTCGAAGGCGCCATCGCCGGTGTTGTACTCGGGCTTGAGCACACCGTCGACCTCGCGCTCCGGCCATACCAGAGCCTGTCCCAGGAACGACTTCTCGGGGATCTCGGCACCCTTGACCAGGAAGTTATGGCCCTTGAAGTACGGCATATGCAGCGCCAGGTTACCGAGCGCGCGACGGATGGGCAGCGGCACCATCTTTTTGTACTTGCGCACCGGGACCGTGTCCTCGTAGTAGGCGTAGCCGCCAAAGAGCTCGTCGGCGCCTTCGCCCGAAAGCACGACGGTAACGTCCTTGCGGGCCATCTCGGCCAAGAACCACAGCGGCACGGAAGACAGGTTGGACTGCGGCTCGTCCATGTGATACTGGATGTCCTCGAGCGCACCGAAGAACTCGTCGGCGGTAATCATCTTGCGAACGTTTTCGACGCCGAGCTTATCAGAAAGCTCCTTGGCGTAGTTGGTCTCGTTAAAGTTCTTGTAGTCAAAGCCCACCGAGAAGGTCTTGTCGGGCATGAGGCAAGCGGCGATGTAGCTGGAGTCGACGCCACCGGAGAGGAACGACGCGACCTTGACGTCGGCGATGCGATGGGCCTCGACGCTCTCGTGCACGACCTCGTCCAGCTCATCGACGTACTCCTCGAACGGCTTCTCGACGGCAGAGTAATCGCAATCCCAGTAGCGCTCGATGTTCATCTTGCCGGTCGGGATATCGACGGTAAAGTAGTGCGCCGGCGGCAGCTTGTAGACACCCTCGAAGAAGGTCTCCTCGGTTGCCGAATACTGCAGCGTCATGTACGGACGCAGGGCCTTTTTGTTGACCGCCTTGTGGAAGTGCGGGTAATCCAGGAAGCTCTTGATCTCGGAACCAAAGAGCACGCCCGGAGCGCCGTCGCCCGCATCGGCCATGGGATAGTAGTAAAGCGGCTTGATGCCAAAGATGTCGCGGGCGCCAAAAAGCTTGTTCTTCTTTTTGTCCCAGATGACGAAGGCGTACATACCGCGCAGGCGATCGAGAACGGCCTCGCCCCACTCCTCGTAGCCGTGCAGGAGGCTCTCGGTGTCGGCGCCGCAGTGGAACTTGTAGCCCTTGGCCTCGAGCTCGGAACGGAGTTCTTGGAAGTTGTAGATCTCGCCGTTGAAGACAATGACGACGCTACCGTCCTCGTTGGCCATGGGTTGGGCGCCAGCCTCGGTCAGGTCGAGGATCGACAGGCGGCGGAAGCCGAGGGCAACGCGGCCGTCGATAAACTGACCGCCCATGTCGGGACCGCGATGGACGATGCGGTCCATCATCTTGGTGAGCACCTCGGATTGGTTATCCGTCCCACCGACAAAACCGACAAAACCGCACATATACTATCCCCTCTGCTGTTGCTGGGCATCAAATCGAATCAGTAGCTTTTGAGTATACCCGAGGGCGTAAAGAGGGGCGGAATGTTCAGGCAATCTCAACTGAATCAGCTCCGCTGTGACACGTGCCAGTTACCTTTAATGGATATGAGGTGAATGGGGCGATTGTTTTGCTATACTCTCTCCGCACGGGCGATTGGCGCAACGGTTAGCGCAGATGCTTTACACGCACAAGGCTGGGGGTTCGAATCCCTCATCGCCCACCATTGAATTGGAAACGGTCCTCGAAAGGGGACCGTTTTTGTTTGGGCCCAGCACATGGGATTCGAACCCGACAGGGTGCGGAGCTGAGGAAACGCGAAGCGTTTTCCAGCGCAGCACGCGAGGAGCGGAGCGACGAAGCGGGACGCGGGCGGCGCCAGCCGCACGCGGACATCCCTCATCGCCCACCACTGAATTGTTAGGCTCCCAGCAATGGGAGCCTTTCTTTTTTGGGCCCATCGCAGAGGGATTCGAACCCGCCAGCACATCTATCGCAAAGGCCGTGGTCAAAAAATGGCAAAAATGAGTACTGCTACTTTGTTTGCAACATATAAAAAGATAGTATTTGCTTAAGTTACGCAACATATGTCCATTATAAGTACTAACAGTTGGATCAAAATCGTGCTTTCATCGCCATTTCGACTTGCTATCTGGCCTTATTAGTCCAAAATTGCTGCTACCAAATCGGTAACAGTACTCATATTTGATGTTTTTTGACCAGCAGGTCTCCCTGCCTTAGCAAATCTAAGGCAAAACGGGCTCCAGACCGCTGAATCATGCCGCATAGGACACGCCCACAGTCCGGAACCCGGTCCAAATTGAGTTATTGCGCCGCGTTAGCCCAAGACATCCGACAGGATCTCGATCAGACTGTCCACGTCGGCTTCCTCGCAGACGAGCGGCGGCAGGAAACGCAGCGTATGCGCACCCGTAGCGTTGATCACGGCACCGGCGGCCAGCGCGCGGGCAACAACATCATGCGCGTCGCCCGCGGCATCATCCAAATCACAGCCGAGCATCAAGCCGCGGCCACGTACCTCGGTCACGTGCGGCAGCTTGGCGAGCCTTGCCTCCATATAGGCACCCACCTTGGCAGCATGGTCGGCATAATCGCCGCGCACGAGCGCGGAGAGCGTCGCGGCGCACGCCGCAATGGCTAGGCAGCTGCCGCCAAAGGTCGAGCCGTGGTCGCCCGGCTTAAACACGTCGGCAATCTCCTTCTTTGCCATGACGGCACCCATGGGCACGCCATCGGCAATGCCCTTGGCAAGGCTCATGATGTCGGGCTCCACGCCATAGGTCTGGAATGCAAATGGCTTGCCGGAGCGGAAGATGCCGCACTGGACCTCGTCGGCGATAAGCACGGCACCCACCTCGTGCGCCAAGTCGCGCGCCGTAGCCATAAACTCCTCGGTCATGGGATGCACACCGCTCTCACCCTGGATCGGCTCGAGCATCACGGCACATATTTCGCTCCCCAGCTGCTTAAAGATCGCACGCAGCTCATCCGCATCGTTGGGCGTGCAGGCCACAAAGCCACCCGGCAGCGGGCGGAAGCTGTCCTGCAGCCAATCCTGCATGGTGGCGGCAATGGTCTCGAGCGTACGGCCGTGGAAGCCGCCGCGCATGCACACGATGGTGTTGCCGCCATTACCGGCACGCTTGGCGTACAGGCGCGCGAGCTTCATCGAGCCTTCGTTGGCCTCGGCGCCAGAGTTGGCAAAGAAGGTCTCCCAAACCTGCTCATCCGCAGCCGGAGCACCAAGAGCAGCTGCCGTGGTCTCATCGCCGGCGACAATGGCATCGGCAAGCACGCGCGCACCATCTACGTCGTCGTTAGCAAGCTTGGACAGCAGCGCCGCGACCTGTCCGCGCTGCTCGATGTAGAAGTAATTGGAGACATGCATGAGCTTTTTGATCTGTGCCTCGAGCGCCGAGAGCACAGCCGGGTCGCCATGACCTAGGCTGCACACACCGATGCCGGCAAGAAAGTCGAGGTACTCACGGCCATCGTCGCCGGTGAGCTTCATGCCGTGACCCTCGACAAACTCGACCGGAGAGCGGCCAAAGGTATGCATAACGTAATGGGATTCAAGCGATTGCTGAGCTGCAAGTGACATGGGATGCCTTTCGTTGGGCGCCAGACGGCGCGGGGCTATGGGTGCAGGAATGGGGCGGCTGCGGGTCAGCTAGACCGTCTGAAGCTTCTCGACCTCGTCAAGGTTTTCGGTCAGACGCGCAGCAAACGTCGAAAGCGGATGCGGATGCGTATCGAACTCGTAAGCCGTCTCGGTGGAATGAATCACGGTGCCGACGCCGGCATCGGTCAGCAGCTCCAGGAGCAGCGAATGCGGCGTAGTACCGTTAATGATGTGGGCACGAAATACGCCGCCGGTAAGCGCATCGACGGCCGCACGCAGCTTGGGAATCATGCCCTTATCGACCTCGCCGCCGTAGAGCATTTCGTTAACCTCGTCGAGCGTTAGGTTGGAGATAAGCGAGTCCTTGTCGCTAAAGTCCTTGTACAGGCCATCGACATCGGTCAAAAAGATCGCCTTATGCGCGTGGAGCGCCGCGGCAACGGCACCGGCGGCGGTGTCGGCGTTGATGTTGAAGAAACCGCCGTCCTCCCCCGCCGCGACGGTAGCTATGACGGGGATGTACTCGCTATCGAGTAAGCGCTCGATATAGTCGGTGTTGACGTGCGTCACTTTGCCCACGCGACCGAGCTCGGGGTCGAGCGGCTCGGCGATGAGCGTGCCGGCATCACTGCCCGACACGCCCACGGCCAGGTTGCCGTGGTGGTTGATGGCAGCAACCAGCTCTTGGTTGACCTTGCCGCCCAGTACCTCGCGCACGATATCCATAGTCGCCGGCGTGGTCACGCGCTGGCCGTTCTTAAACTCGACGGGAATATCGTAATGGCTCAGCGCCTCGTTGATAGCCTTGCCGCCGCCATGCACGATGACGGGGCGCATACCGATGATCTTGAGCAAAACGATGTCGCTCATCACGTCGCGGCGCAGCTGCTCATCAACCATGGCGGCTCCGCCATATTTGATAACAACCGTCTTGCCGGTCAGGTTCTTAATCCACGGCAGCGCTTCGAACAGCAGCTGCGCGGTTGCTTCGTTGGATTCGCTCGAACGACAATCGCGTGCGAATTTCATAATCTGCCTCGTCTTTCGTATCGTTATCGCGCCGTGCTCCGCTGTCCGCAATCGCGGCAAGATGCGCAGCGTGCCCGGAATCTAGGAACGGTAGTCGCCGTTGATGGAGATGTACTCATGCGTGAGGTCGCAGGTCCACACGGTCGTTGCCGCGTCGCCTGCGCCCAGGTCGGCCGAGATCACGATCTCGGGCGCCTCGAAACGTCGTAGAGCCTCGTCCTCATCAAAGGGAACAGTCAGACCGCCGCGACAGACAGGCATGCCCATCATGTCGATGGAAACGTCTTCCTGATTAAACTTCACGCCGCACTTGCCAAGCGCCATGGCAACGCGGCCCCAGTTGCAGTCGTGGCCGGCGATGCAGGTCTTAACGAGCGGCGAGTTGGCAACGGCACGAGCGGCGATATCAGCTTCCTCGTCGTTGGCGGCTCCGGTAACGTTGACCGTAACAAGCTTGGATGCGCCCTCGCCATCGGCGGCAATATTGCGCGCCAGGCTCTCGCACACCTCGTGCACGGCAAATGCCAACTCGTCAAAGGCATCGGAGCCCTCGACGATAGGCTCGGCATCTGCGGCAGCGGCGCCGGAGGCAAGCATGATGCAGGTGTCGTTGGTCGAGGTGTCGGAATCGACCGTTACCTTGTTAAAGGTCTGCTTGACGGTCGAGAGCAGCAGGGCATGAAGTGCCGCAGGCTCGACGGGGGCATCGGTGGTGATAACTGCGATCATGGTGGCCATGTTGGGCATGATCATGCCCGAGCCCTTGCACATTCCGCCCACCGTATAGACATTGCCCGCATGACCCGCAGCCTCGCTGACATAGGACACGGCGTACTCCTTGGAGTGCGTGTCGGTCGTCATGATGGCGCGAGCGGCATCGGCGCCACCGTGGGCGGAGAGCGCCTCGTAGGCAGCAGGAATGGCGGTCTCAAACGTGTCGATCGGCAGAATCTGGCCAATCACGCCCGTGGAGGCAACCAGAATCTGCTGGGGCTCGCAGCCGATGACCTGCGATGCGATGCTGCACGTCTCGCGCGCGCATGCAAGGCCGGTCTCACCCGTGGCAGCGTTGGCATTGCCAGAGTTGACCGAAACGCCGGCGATGATACCGTAACCCTTGTCGGCACCGCCCAGGTTGGCACGGCTCACTTGCACGGGCGCCGCGCAAAAGCGATTGGTGGTAAACACGCCGGCACCGGGACAGGGTTTATCGGGCACGACGAGCGCGTAATCCAGACGCTCGGGGTTCTTGCGGAACCCAGCGTGGATGCCCGCAGCTTTAAAACCAGCCGCAGCCGTAACGCCACCCTCGACGGCGCGAATCTTGATATCAAACAGCTCGGTTTTCATCGTCTTTATGACTCCTTATGTCAAACAAAAAACGGACATCGGTTGGTGCGCCATGCCAGTCGTGATCATGAGACCAGCTTAAGAGTGGCGCCCCACTCGATGCCCGACTACCAAATCGTTAACAATCGAATGTGCTACACCGGGCACGCCACTGTGGGCAAGCCTCGTCGCTCGTCAAAGCCAAAGACGATATTGGCGCACTGGACCGCTTGGCCCGCAGCGCCCTTGCACAGATTGTCGATGGCGCCCGTCGCCACCAGCACGCCCGCGCGCTTGTTGAACGCAAGGCCAATCTGGGCGGCGTTGGTGCCGACGACCGAAGCCGTCTTGGGCTGCTGGCCGGCATCGAGCACGCGCACGAAAGTGCGACCAGCGTAGAACTGCTTGTAATAGTCGACAACGTCCTCAAGGGTCAAAGTATCGATAGCCTGCGGCGTAAGCGGCAGCGTCACCGTGGAGAGCAGACCACGCTTGAGCGGTGCCAGGTGCGGGGTAAAGACGACGCGATCGGTCAGGCCAAGGATTTGCTCAATCTCGGGCGTGTGGCGATGCTTGCCCACGCCGTAGGCCTCCAAATTCTCATCGGCGCTGCAAAAATGCGTACGAGCGTTGCAGGACTTACCGGCGCCCGTCACGCCGCTAATGGCATCGACAATCACGGGACCGCTCTCGGCCACCCAGCCCGCACGCACGGCAGGAGCGGCTGCAAGGCTCGTTGCGGTGGGATAGCAGCCGGCGCAGGCGACCAACACGGGCTTTCCGGCGGCATGGCTGGAAGCAGCGGTCTCTAAGTCCTGGCAGAACAGCTCGGGGAGGCCGAAAGCACGCGTCTTGAGCAGCTCGGAGCTCGTATGCGCGGCGGCATACCAGGCCTCAAAGGTGGCCGGATCGCTCAGGCGATAGTCGGCCGAGAGGTCAATGCAGGAGACTCCCGCGGCAAGGAGCGCGGGCACCTGTGCCATGGCAGCCGTGTGCGGCACGGCAAGAAAAACCGCATCGCAGCTCTTAAGCTCGGGGGCGTCATGCGTGATGAAAACCAGATCGCTCACGCCAGCAAAGCTCGGATACACCGCGGACAGCGGCTGGCCGGCATCGGCGTTGGACGTAATGGCAACAAGTTCAAACTCGGGATGGCCGAGCACGAGGCGAATGAGCTCGGCTCCGGCATATCCAGCCGCGCCGACGATTCCAACCTTCAAAGACATATCAGACTCCTTGTCTGCGATTTATGCACCGATGCGCATTTCGCAGCGGTCGTTATGAAGTGGGTTGAAACTTTAGCACCAAAAGATGCATGAACACGTAAATGGCTTGCATATTCATGCATTGAAACAATCCCGACACATTCGCTTGAAGGAATTGACAAATGGAGCGGGCCCCGTATTGACCGGCGCTCCTAACGGCACCGGGCAATAAGGGGCCCGCCCATGCGAAAACCAAGTTGTTAGGATGAGCCAGCCGGCTAGAGCTCGACCGGCACCCATTCGTCGTGATTGCAGATAAAAGCCTCGGGATCCTCGACGCTAAAGAAGACGAGCGTGGGATCGCCTGCGCCCTCGTAGTGCTCGCCTAGGCGCTCCAGGTGCCTCCAGCCTGCCTCGCGCATATCGGGAGCGGCCTGGTCATCCAGACCCGCACGCCCGCGCAAGATGAGCCAGCCATGGCCCGGCCACCAGCTTGCCGTCCTGGATCTGTGCAAACGAGAACGGACGCACATGCGGCTGCCCGTCCACGCTCGTCGCCAGATACCACGCCGGCACCGACGTCAGATACTCCAAAACCGTATTCAATCCGTCCACGTTTCCTCCTGTACTAGCTAGTTTGGGAACCTGGTTTGTGTGAGCTAGAGCTCCAGGCGCTCCTCGCTGCCGTCGATATCACAGAAGCGCGCGGCAATGTTGCGGACCGAAAAGAAAGCAAGGCGGCCGTCGTTGGCACTCTCGTGTTCCTCGCCGATGCCCACCATGTGCTTAAAACCCGCTTGACGCACCTTGTCGCTCGCAACTGCGTCGTCCTCAAGTGCGGCCTCGCCGGTCAACACGATCCAACATTCCCCCGGCTTCCAGCCCGAGAGCTCAAACTTGGGATTCGCGCTGAGCTCGGCCCACACATCCTTGTCGCGCGATGTGCAAAACCACAGCTTGCCGTCATCGACCATGGCAAACGAAAACGGTCTCACGCGAGGCTGATGCCCGTCGGCCACATCGGTCGTGGCCAGATACCACGCCGGAATGCGCCTGAGATATGAACAGGCGCGCTCAAGCTGAGCCGTGCGGTCGTTGTCGGTCATAGAGACCCCTTTCTTGCGCTCGAATCGCGCCTAAACAAGTTGAAGATTGATGACGATGACGCAGATGAGCAGCAACGCCGTCACCACCGCCGCCAACGCATCGCTGCGGCCAAATGCAAGCGCATGCAGACGTGTGCGGCCCTGCTCGCCATGATAGCAACGGGCATCCATGGCGGCCGAAAGCGTCTCGGCATGACGGAACACGCCCGTGAACAGCGGAATCGCCACACTGCCGAGCATACGCACGCCACCGAGCGGGCCTCCCGTCACGCGCGCACCGCGGCTCGCCTGCGCATCGGCCGTCTGCTTCATCTCGGTGGCAAACTGCGGCATAAAGCGCAGCGCGATACCCATAATCATGCCGAGCTCGTGCGCCGGAAGCCCCACACGCGCAAACGGCGCGAGCAGGCGCTCAAAGCCCGCGGTGAGGTCGAGTGTCGGTGTGGTGAGCGTAATGGCGCTCATGCCGGCCATCATCAACGTCAGGCGGCACGCCATAAAGGCGGCAGAACGCAGTGAGCCCTCGCTTATCTGCAGAAAGCCGAGCTGCCACAGGATGCGCCCACTCTGATCGGTAAACAAGTTGAGCACCGCGACCACGACGACGATTGCCAGCAGCGGCGCCATCGACGACAGAACGCGACGAACCGGCACCCGAGACACGGCATAGGTCAGCACAACGAAAATTGCGACCGGGGCCAGTCCGCGGAAGCCACTGACCGTGAGCGTCGTGATCAGAAACACAAAGCCCAAGAGCAACTTGGTTCGCGGGTCCAGGCGGTGGATTGCACTATCGCCGGGATAGTA
>CATZKS010000025.1 GCA_958421035.1 uncultured Collinsella sp.
GCTTAAGTCAAGCACGCCCGATGCCACAGTCCCCGCAAATGCTCGCCAAGCCTATTCCCCAGATAGGCGAAACCCTCCCCGGCACAGGCCGAGGAGGGTCTTGTTGTCATCGTTGTCTTTGAGCGCTGGCGCCTCGCGCTACAGTCCGCGAATTCGTACAGCCTCGGGCGGAAACTCTTGCTCGCCGGCATCGGTCTTGATGGTCGCACGACCCCAGATGTCCAGGCCCGCAAACACACCGACCGCAAGCGGCAAGCCGTTGGGCGACACCGCCGCAACTTGGCGGCCCAGCAGCGGCACCATGTCGAAGTACTCGCCCAGCACGGGAGCCAGCGGACCGGCAGCGCCCTGCGGCGTGTTGGCAACAACCGCCCAGGTGTCCACACGGGTCAGCACGGCGGCGGCCAACTCCTCGACCAGCGCTTCGTCGGCCGCATCCACACCGAGCTCGCTCAACGCCGAAAGCTCAATATCCACCGTCACGGCACCGAACATGCCCGCGGCACCGGCACCGCCGTTCACGGTAACGCGTGCGAACGACGTCTCAAATGCGGGCGCGCCGCACACAATGTCGCTCGGCCACTGGATACCCACCTTACCGGCAAGGCCCAACCCCGGCGTCGATGCCGTGCCCACGAGCGCGTCCATCATGCCCATCGCGGCCACAAACGGCAGGCCGTGGAAGGCATGCATGTTCACATCGGGGCGCACAACCAGCGAAAACGTCAGCGAAGCATCGCCCGCGCTCCACGCGCACCAGCCCGCGGACACGCCCTCGCGGCCCGCGTCGCGCGCCGCGTCGAGCTCGGTGCCGGCGACAACAGCATTCATCTCGATCATCTACATACGCCCCAATTCGCCCACGATATGGCCCACGCGGTCCTCGGGCTCCTTGACCTCGACACCGTTGTAGCGGAAGAACCGCGCCGGGTCGTGCATCAGGTCCTCGAGCGGCACCAGCACAAAGTCGCGCTCGCCAATGAGAGGATGCGGCAGGCGCAGCTTTTTGCCGCCGTGGGTCTCGCCATCCATCCACAGCAGGTCCAGGTCGATGGTGCGCGGACCGTTGGCCTTGGCCTTCTTGGAGCGGTCGCGCCCCAGCTCGGCCTCGATCTTCATGAGCTCATCGAGCAGCACCAGCGGCGCCAGCTCGGTCTTGATCTCGATGACGGCGTTGGCAAACGCGTCCTGGCGCGTCTCGTAGGCCGGCTCGCTCTCGTAAATCTTGGAGGAGTTGGACACGCAGGTGAGTGGAATCTCGGCGATCATCTCGCGTGCGGCGCGGATGTTGTCGCAGCGATGCCCCAGGTTGGAGCCCACGGCCACAAACGCGCGGCGCGGCTGTGGCTTGGCAACCGCCCAGTAGCCGTTCAGGAACTGCGCAAAACCCGCGGCGTCGTGCACGCGCACGATGTTGGCACCGGCCTGGATGGCGCCCAGGCACACGCCAAACGTAGCGGCATCGCGCTCGGCGGCCTCGGTCACGCCCGAGACGGCGCCCACAAAGCGCTTGCGCGACACGGCACACATGAGCGGATAGCCCAGTGACGCCATCTTGGCAGTCTCGCGCTGGATGACGATGTTCTCGTTAGCCGACTTACCAAAGCCCGGGCCAGGATCGATGCAGATGCGGTCGCGCGACACGCCGGCATGGATGAGCGTGCGGGCCTGGTCGGACAGAAAGCCCATGACGCGGCGCATGATGGGCGCAGAATCGGGCAGGGTAAAGCGGCGGAGCTGCGAGGTGGGCACATAGGCCTCCTCGCGGCGGGCGCTGCGGCGCATCATGGCGGCCAGGCGGTCATTGGACTCCGATGCGGCCTCGGTGGCTGCGGACGCGGCCTCGGGCGCGGGCGCGACGGTCTCGGCGGCAGCTGCCTGCTCGGCGGCCGGCGTCTCCTGCCCCAGCTCGGTTACAGGCTCGGACGTGGGCTCCGGTTCGCCAAACGGCAACGAGGGCTGCACCACGCCGCCCGGAAGCTTGGCCTCCGGCTTAGGCTCGCCCAGCAACTTGCCACGACGGCGACGGGCCGGCTTCTCGGCCTCGCGCGCGGCCTCGGCAGCCGCTTCGCGTGCCTTCTCGGCAACAAACGCCGCAGCCGAGGTATCGAGCTGCACCGTCGCGTGCGTGCGGGCGGGTGCGGCGACCTCGCCGGCATGCATCACGATGATGCCGCAGGTGCTCGTCTTAACAAACTCGACCATCTTGGGATCGGTGAAGCCGGTCACGTCGTTGACGATCGAGGCGCCGCAGCGCACGGCCGCCTTGGCAACCGCCACATGACGCGTGTCGATCGAGACGATGGCGCCCTCCTTGGCCAGCGCGCGCACCACGGGCAGCACGCGGCGAGCCTCCTCGTCGGGGTTGACCGGGGTAAAGCCGGGGCGCGTGGACTCGCCGCCCACGTCGATGATGTCGGCGCCGGCGTCGAGCATCGCCAGGCCGTACTCGATGGCGGCATCCGGATCGAAGTGCTCCCCGCCATCGCTAAACGAATCGGGCGTCACGTTGAGGACGCCCATGATGCGCGGACGGTCAAAGCTGAGCTCGTACTTTCCGCACCGCCATGTCTTGCTGTCGTTCGCCATGAACATCCTCCTAAAATGCCCACGCCGCCGAGTCTGGGGAGCTGGCGGCGGGGTCGCTTTGCACTCAGTCTTTCTATTGTATCCGCGCGCGCGGGCTAGAACGCAAACGCGGCCGCGATGTCGCAAGAAATCAGCAGGTCGGCATTTGCATCCTGATCGGTGGGAGCAAGGTTGCATATGGCCAGCGTATCGCCGGTAAAGTATCGCGTAAGGCCTGCCGCCGGATACACCACGAGCGAGGTCCCGCCCACAATGAGGGCATCGGCGGCGGCGATGGCGGCAACGGCACCGGTCAACACATGCTCGTCGAGCGGCTCTTCGTAGAGCACTACATCGGGCTTGATGCGGCCGCCGCACGCGGGGCACGCAGGCACGCCCGCGGCATCCTCGTGCTCGCGCGAGCAAATCCACTCGGCGCTATAGACCGCGCCGCACGACTGGCAAATGTTGCGATGGACCGATCCGTGCAGCTCGAACACGCGCTGTGAGCCGGCCATCTGATGCAGGCCGTCGATGTTTTGCGTCACCACGGCGTCGAGCTTGCCGGCGCGCTCCAGCTCGGCCAGCTTGGTGTGGCAGCGGTTGGGCTTAGCGTTAAGCGCGATCATCTTGGTGCGGTAAAAGTCGAAGAACTCGGCCGGATGCGCCTCGTAAAAGCTATGCGACAGCATGGTCTCGGGCGGATAGGCAAACTGCTGGTGATACAGGCCGTCCACGCTGCGAAAATCGGGAATGCCGCTTGCCGTGGAAACACCAGCGCCGCCAAAGAACACCACGCGCTCGTGGGTATTGAACAGCTCCGCCAGCGCGGCGGAGGCCTGCCTGGGATCTGTTATCGCTTGCGTCATGTTTGTCCTCCGTCCATGTTGGTCGGGGCGGCCGCGATTGCGCCGTCGCCCACGGAGCCCACCCCGCCCCCGTTGCGCTAATCTTAAGCCTGCCAACCCCGTCGAAAGGACACCATGCCTCAGACTTACACTTTCGCCTCGTGGAACGTCAACGGCCTGCGCGCCGTGCTAAAAAAGGACCCGAGCTTTATCCAGATCGCGCAAGAACTCGACGTCGATATCCTGGCGCTGCAAGAGACCAAGCTGCAAGAAGGCCAGGTCGATATTGACCTGCCCGGCTATCACCAAACCTGGAGCTACGCCGAGCGTAAAGGCTATTCGGGCACCGCGGTCTTTAGCCGCCAGGAACCGCTACGCGTGCTGCACGCCGCTGCGCTGCTGTCCTACGCCGGCGAAGGCGAGGCTGCCGAGCTCGTTGCCCAAGCCGCGACCGAGGGCCGCGTCTGCGCGCTCGAGTTCGACAAGTTTTGGTTTGTTGACGTCTATACGCCCAACGCGCAAAACGAACTCGCGCGCATCGATGTGCGCATGGCCTGGGACGATGCCTATCGCGGCTTTTTGAGCGCGCTTGAGCGCGAGAGCGGCAAGCCCGTCGTAACTTGCGGCGACTTTAACGTGGCGCACGAGGAGATCGACCTTAAGAACCCCAAGTCCAACCGCGGCAACGCGGGCTTTTCGGACGAAGAACGCGGCAAGTTTACCGAGCTGCTCAACGCCGGCTTCACCGATACCTGGCGCGCGGCAAACCCCGACGTCGAGGGTGTCTACAGCTGGTGGAGCTACCGCTTTAATGCTCGCAAGAACAACGCCGGCTGGCGCATCGATTATTTCCTGGTGAGCGACGCAATCGCCGACAACGTACGCGACACCGGCATCCGCGGCGACATCTTTGGCAGCGACCACTGCCCCGTCACCCTCACGCTAGAACTCTAGCCCCAATTGATCCCCTGGGGACGGAGGAAAAGGGATCATTTTCACCTCGCGAGGGAACCCACGCGGCCCTCCCGCCACGGAACTGACCCATCTACTACGTTTAAGCCACTACCCTCAACCACGGCGAACAACGCAAAAAGAAAACCGCAGGTAGAAAGCCTGCGGTTTTTCATAAAACGCGGTCATGGTCGGGGGTATCAAGCTAAACGTAGTAGATGGGCCAGTTTCGTGGCAAGCGCCGCCAACTGATTCCCCAGGAACGTCTGGAGACGGAGGAAAACGGATCGATTTGGCTCTCTGAGGGCCACGATGCCCGTCATATCAGCCGGCCATTCCAAAACTATGCCGGTTTACGGGGTTGAATCGCGAACCCCCAACCATACGCAATTCCGAAATAATAAAACCTCAGGTAAACGGCTTGCTCTATTTTGAAAAAAGCCGGTATGGTCGGCCTACGCTAATCTAGCCCCGTAAACCGGCATAGTTTTGAAATGGTACTTCGGAAGTATTGATTCACGCCCCGGCGCAACCAGCCCTACAGCCCGTATTTCACGACAACGCGGTTGATCCGTCGACACCAAGGCTTGTAGAGGGCGGCCAAGAACACGCAGGTCGCGAGGCCGTGTGTGATATCGAACGGCACTGCCGTGGCAAGACGCGCCACGACGCCCGCCCACGTGAGCGGTTGTACAAAACCGATAATGTCGTACGCGTTGATCACCACGCCGTACAGCAGACCCGAAGCAAAGCCGTACGCCATCAGCGCCGGCATGCGCACGGTTCCATCCGCACGGTCGAACGCACCGGCATGCGCCAGCGCACCGCCAACATAGCCAACCAGGCCCCAGGCATACATCTGCCATGGCGTCCACATGCCCTGCCCAAAAAAGAAATTGCTGGTCAGTGCTGCCAACGCGCCGACCATGAAGCCGTTGCGACGCCCGAGCGTCGCCCCGGCGATGATGGCGATGGCGCTCACGGGTTTAAAGTCGGGAATGGGGCCGAACAAGATGCGGCCCGCCGCCGCCAGCGCCGCCAGCACCAGCGTGGGCATAATCTGGCGCAGGCCCGGTCGCGACGCCTCGTAGCCTGCAAAGAACAGCGCAAGCACCAGCGCCACCACGACAAGCATGGCGAGCGCCGCCTGCTCAACGCCCGCCAGCAACGCCGTTGCCATCACCGCCGGCACCGCCAACAACAGCGGAATCTCCAGTTTTGTGAGTAAACGCGAGAAACGACAGTCCGTCATCCCATCACGCCCTATAGAACACGTTGTCGGCAAAGAAGTCGGCCGGGGGCTCCACGCAGGCAATCTCGCCGTCAAACATCATGGCGACGTCGTCGGCTACCTGCTCGGCAAAGTCCAAATCGTGCGTAGCCATGATGACGGTGCCGCCAGCCTTCGCATGGTCACGCAGGGCACGGGCGATGATGCGGCGGCTGGCCAGGTCCAAACCCTTGGTGGGCTCATCGAGCAATAGCAGCTCGGGGCCAATCAACAGCAGCTTTGCCAACGCAAGCAGCTGGCACTGACCGCCCGAAAGATCGTACGGGTGACGCGCCTCCAAGCCCGCCAGACCCAGGCGCGCTGTCTGCTCCCGTGCTGCGGCCTCGTCGTATCCGCAGGTCGAGGCCCATTC
Organism: uncultured Collinsella sp.; assembly: GCA_958421035.1. Taxonomy (GTDB): domain Bacteria; phylum Actinomycetota; class Coriobacteriia; order Coriobacteriales; family Coriobacteriaceae; genus Collinsella. The sequence continues at coordinate 6,011 of CATZKS010000025.1, forward strand.
CATCAGCTCATCGCGAACCGTCTCGGCAACCAGCAATGCCTTGGGATTCTGTGGCAGCAGCGCCGCCGAGGCCGCTTCGCGCACCATGCGGCCGCGCTGCAGCTTGGCGGTCTTCGCCAGCACCGAGAGCATCGTCGACTTACCGCATCCGTTGCCGCCCACGATTGCATGCACCGCGCCAGCCGAAAACGAAGCATCGAGCCCGCGCAGCACCCAGCCGGACGCTCGATCGTAGCGAAACCAGCCTTCCGACAGGGTGGTAGCCGACCCGCCGTGCATTTTTTGGAGTATTCTGCTTCCATCCGTGCGCGAGAAGGCTTCCGAGCCGTTCTCGAGCGACGTTTGCGCCACAAATTCGGACGATTTGTCCAATTCCGAACTTTTTTTCGCGCTCGATACGTCCCCGGGCGGCTCCAGAGAGCCCAAATTGTCCTCACGCCTGCTGAATACTCCTTTATTTGCACATCGGATGGCACCCCACCCCAACATGTCATCGGAAAACAGCGATTCTCGGCGTCCCAAAGAAGCCATATCCGCCACCTCGCGCACGCGACCGTCCTCAATCCGGTACGCACACGTCGCGTATTCGAGCATTGGGCGCGGCTGATGCGTCGCCACAACAACCGTGCAGCCCAGCTCGCGATTCACACGAAACAGCGCGTGCAGGAAATTCTTCTCCGCAACCGGATCAAGCTGAGACGTGGGCTCGTCGAGCAGCAGCACGCGCGGGCGCAGCGTCAGAACGGCCGCCAACGACAGCAACTGTTTGCGACCGCCCGAAAGCGTGTCAGTATCGCGGTGAAGCCAATCTTCCAGCCCAAAGAAATAGCTGGTCTCAGCTACGCGACGGCGCATCTCATCACGCGCTAGCCCCAAGTTTTCCAGGCCAAACGCCATCTCGTGCCACACGGTTTCGCACACGATCTGGTTCTCGGGATCCTGGAACACATAGCCCACGCGCTCCGCCGATGCCCGCACATCCATGTCGGCGACGTTCTCGCCCAGCACGAGCAGTTCGCCAGTGCGCTCGCCCGCCGGAGCGATCTCGGGCTTGAGTAGCGACAGCAACGTCGACTTACCCGATCCGGTACCGCCGACAAGCAGCGCAAATGCACCTTGGGGAACAGACCAGTCGAGTCCCTCGAGCACCGCAGCATCCGCATCGGGGTAGGCAAAGCTCAGGCTCCGCACCTCAATCGCCGGCATATCCGGGCCGTATGCCGCGCCCGACACCGGTCCCCTATCCAACCGAGCCATCAGCCGAACCTCTTCTCATCGATCGCATGCAACACGCAGGGCAGCATCATCCAGGCAGCGTACACGACATAGCCCAGCCACGGCGCCGGCACCGATAGTTGCGGGTAAAACGAATACTGCGTTGTCGCGGTCCATGCCACCGCCACCGCAGCGGCACCAAACACCGCAAGCCCAACCAGCGCGGCAACATCGCCGCGACCCAGCCGATACCGCGCGTACGTCGTGCGACGTGTCGCGGCGCCCCATCCACGGGAGCGCATGGCGTCCGCGCGCTCCAGCGAATCTTCCATGCCCCAGCCCATCAACACGCTCGATGCCCGTAGGCGCGAACGCACGGGATCGGCCGGCGCGCGACCCGGCACATCAATCGCATCCTGCACCGCCAGTACCGTACGACCGCGGCGTAAAAACTGCGGGATAAGCCGCATGCACATCGAGATCATGAGCGCGAGCACCGGCGCGGCGTTGCCCAAAAGCGCAAGTACCTTGTCGTATTCGAGCATCGACGCCGCGGCCTCAAACCACAGCACGCTCGCCACGAACAGCCCGCCCATGCACAGGCCGTAAACCATGCTCTCTAGATACACCGCACGCATGCCAATACGAAACAGCTCCGTCGAGCCCGATGCACTAAACAGCGGATTGAGCACCGCAATGATCAAAATCACCGGCAGCTGCCAGCGAAGCGCGCCCAACGTGCGCGCAACACCGCGCGTCGCAAGCCCGTACGCCAACCCGCCCGCAAGCGATAGCGCAATCAGCACCGGTTGCATCGAGAACATGGTGAGCCCCAACGTCAGCACCATGTAGAGCGCCGGCACCGCCGGATGCGACATCGAAAATGCCGCGACGGGTTCGTTGCCCGATTCCTCTCGCATGGTGTCCACGGGCATCCCCATCCCCTCGCTCAAACGTCAACGCCGCAGCGCCGCCACCATACACAACCAGCGCAAACGCCGTACCGCCGGCCCAAGCCTCAGCTGCCGCGCATCAATCGTTACGCGCTCATCATATGCCTGCGGTATCATATTGCGCCGTGTATCGTTTCCAAACACACGTCTCTATAACGTAACAGGAGATCACATGGACGCAACCGCAATTATCCTCGCCGCCGGCGAGGGCACCCGCATGAAGTCGAACCACTGCAAGGTTTCGCACAAGATTCTAGGCAAGCCCATGGTTCAGTGGATCGTCGACGCCACCATCAAGGCCGGCTGCAGCCGCGTCGTGGTCGTCATCGGCAGCCACGCCGACGAGATGCGCGCCCTCATCGATGGCGCCTACGCCAACAGCGCCACCAAAGTCGAGTGCGTCGAGCAGACCGAGCGCCTGGGCACCGGCCATGCCGTCAAGGTCGCGCTCGAGGCCTGCGGCATCGCGCAAGGCCCCGTCGTCGTGCTCAACGGCGACCTGCCGCTCATCACCGCCGACACCGTCGCCAAGTTCGCGCAGACCGTCGCCACCGGCGAGCTCGCCTGCACCGTCATGACCATGACCCCGCCCGATCCTTTTGGCTACGGCCGCATCAAGCTGGGCGCCGATGGTCAGATCGAGCGCATCATCGAGCAGAAGGACTGCACGCCCGAGCAGGCCGCCACGCTGCTGGAGTGCAACGCCGGCTGCTACGCCTTCGACGGCGCGCAGCTTGCCGCCCACATTAACGAGATCGGCAACGACAACGTGCAGTCCGAGTACTACCTGCCCGACATGCTCGAAATCCTCAAGGGTCACGGCCAGGCAGTCTCCATCTTCCACTGCGACGACTACCGCGACGGCCTGGGCGTCAACAGCCGCATCCAGCTCGCGCAGCTCACCGCCATCGCGCGCGACCGCATCAACGAGCACTGGATGGCAGAAGGCGTCACGTTCATCGACCCCACGCAGGCCTGGATCGGTCCCGACGCCACCATCGGCCGCGACACCGTCGTGTGGCCGCAGACGCATCTGATCGGTCACGTCACCGTGGGCGAGGAGTGCCAGCTCGGCCCCAACAGCCGCCTCACCGACACCACCGTCGGCAGCGGCTGCATCATCGATGAGACCATCGCCATCGAGGCCGTCATCGAGAACGGCGTCGACTGCGGCCCGCGCGCCTACCTGCGCCCGGGCACCCACATGCTCGACGGCTCCAAGGCCGGTACGCACGTGGAAATCAAGAAGTCCACGATCGGCGAGGGTTCCAAGGTGCCCCACCTGTCCTACATCGGCGACACCACCATGGGCTCCGGCGTCAACGTAGGCGCGGGCTCTATCACCTGCAACTACGACGGCGTCCACAAGCACAAGACCGTCATCGGCAAGGATGCCTTCATCGGTTCTGACACCATGATGGTCGCGCCCGCCCAGATTGGCGACGGTGCGCTCGTGGCCGCCGGCTCCGTCATCACCGAGCCGGTCCCGGCCGACGCACTCGGTCTGGGCCGCGCCCGTCAGGTAAATATTGAGGGCTGGGCCGCCGATTATCGCCGTCGTCTGCACGAGGACGACGAGGCATAACGTTTCACCAAGCACAAAAGGAGCTGTTCCATGGGGACGGCTCCTTTTTCTATCGTGACCTGCGCGACCGGATGAGTGGTCGGTTCGTGTCCGTTGACGGTAAAGACGTTATCAAGACCCGATTAACCCCGCCGCACGGTTACAATGCAAAAAGGCATCTATATGGCATTCGATGTATAAAGGAGAAGGGTAATGCCGATTAATGATCCCGAGAAGTCGGAGAATATGCGCAAGTCCATCCGCGTGTATTCCGGTTCCTCCAACCGTCCCCTCGCTCAGAAGATCGCTGAGTACCTTGGGGTCGAGCTTTCGGGCCTTACGCTAAAGCAGTTCGCCAACGGTGAGATTTACGCCCGCTACGACGAGACCGTCCGCGGCGCCGACGTCTTCCTGATTCAGTCCGTGGCCGGCGGCAACGTCAACGACATGCTCATGGAGCTGCTCATCGCCACCGACGCTGCCAAGCGCGCATCCGCCCGCTCCATCACCGCCGTCATCACCCACTACGGCTATGCCCGCCAGGACCGCAAGGCCGGCCCGCGCGAGCCCATCACCGCCCGCCTCGTCGCCAACCTGCTCGAGCGCGCCGGCGTCGACCGCATCATCACCCTCGACCTGCACCAGGGTCAGATCCAGGGCTTCTTTGATATCCCGGTCAACCACCTGTCCGCACTGCCGCTGTTTGGCCAGTACTACAACGCCATGAACTTCGACACCGACAACCTGGTTGTCGTCTCCCCCGACGTGGGCCGCGCCAAGGCCGCCAAGAAGCTGTCCGACATGCTCGGCTGCGACCTGGCCATCGCCCACAAGGGCCGTCCGCGCCACAACGCCGCCGAGGTCATGGGCATCATCGGTGACATCAAGGGCAAGACCTGCATCATCAACGACGACATGATCGACACCGCTGGCACCCTGTGCGCCAACGTCAAGGAGCTCAAGGCTATGGGCGCTGGCGACATCTACGTCTGCGCCACCCACGGCATCTTCTCCGGTCCGGCCATCGAGCGTCTGAACGACGCCCCGATCGTCGAGTGCCTCGTCACCGACGCCATTCCCGTCGAGGTCGGCGGCAAGATCAAGACCATCTCGGTCGCCGAGGAGTTCGCTCAGGCCATCTCCGCCGTTTACCACGAGGAGCCCGTCTCCACGCTCGTCGGCGGCGACTTCGCGCTGTAGTCCAACGCGCATCGCATCATCTTTGATGCTTTTAAAGGGTCGGAAGCTCGCTTCCGGCCCTTTTTCTATCCCTCGCCAACCTTCCCTGGACAATTGGTTCAGATACGTATTTTTTAAAGCCCCAAAGGGCCGTTCGGAGCCTTCTGAGCTCCCCGGCGGATGCCATGCCGCCCAAAGCTCATCGTTTTCGAGTACAACCGCCGCATATTTACCCTCAAATCACCCTCGAAGGCCCTTAGAAACGCCTCGAATGCCCGTCGCCTTATACGTATCTGAACTAACTGTCCAGTAGCTATCGTCAACCTTCGCGGCAGAGCTCAATTTCCTGCAATCCCCTCAACCGATTCCATCGATTTCATAACACCCAGCCGTTCATGGCGCACAGCGCCCCGCTGAGCGAAAAGAACGGTATGGCGGTCGCATTCTGCCGCCAACTTAGTACGTTATAGCTATGACGACCGTGATTTCACATTTCTCCGCCCTCCGCGCAATTCGTCGCGCACGACGGGCGTACTCTGCCCTACCCTGGGACTCCGTTGATAGTGAACAGCAAGCACAGGCCTTGGCTAGCTGCATTCCCAATAATGACGCGATAGACTTTGGCGCACTTTCGATACTCGACGCCTGGAATGAAGATGATTCCGAACTACTCGATCTTCTCGTTTCAAACGAAGACAACAGACGCCCCGACAAACGACTTCTTCAGCATATTCTCTCCGCTCCGCTTCCTGAAGGTGCAATTATGCACGTCGAGGCCGACATCTACGCAACGTCTCCTGCCATGACAGCCATGCTTTGTTCTAAAAATGAATCGGTCGCCAAAACCTTGATGCTCCTTATGGAGCTGCTCGGAACCTACTCCCTTCCGCCCGAGGCAACCTACCCCATCGCCTATGACGACATCTGGCCCAAGGGCGATAGCTGCGCAGCGACGGGCGATCTTGATTGCCTGGGCGGCCAGTCGGCAGCCAAACAGCAGAACGAAACCCGCTACGAACAGGCGCACTACAAATGCGAGCCCGCCACGACCATCGAAGATCTCGAGGCGGTCGCGCGCTTCGCCAAAAGTAGCTCATACACCTCGTTTCGCACGGCAGTCAAGCTTGCCCGACCCGGATCTGCATCCCCAGCCGAATCCCTAATGTTAGCCGTTCTCGGAGCGCCCATGCGCTTTGGCGGATTCGGATGTTGCAGCCTGCCCATGGGAGGCCTGCTACTCAACTATCGAATCGACTTCGACACTCTTGCGGTTAACATGTCCTCCGGCATCCCTTACGCCATCTGCGACCTATATTGCCCGGCCGCCGGAGTCGACAACGAATACAACGGAATTGGGCATGAGCTTCAAAACGCTCGCATCCACGATGGCAATCGAAATAATGGCCTCAAGGCAATGGGCATCCACGTCCTGGTTATCAATCGCGACCAAATGAAAGACCTTGTTGCACTCGAAGCCTTCGCCCAAACGATGCATCGACTCGCAGGAGTCCGATTCCGATATCGCATCAAGGGCTATCGCAAGCGTCAGGCCGCTTGGCTCAACGCTCTGCGGGCCGGAATCGGCCTTGCGCCGGTCTAAACGGCGAATCACCCGTGCGCCGTCGAACAGGGCTGGACAGTTAGTTCAAATACGTATAAATAGACACATTGAATTAGGCTGTTTTGCAGCTATCTCTATACCATTCGCCCTATTTGAAAGCGGGGTAGACTTCAAAACAGCGTCATATGGACTAACTAAAGTTCCAAAACAACGTATCGGCATTGAATTGAGCAATTCGAGTCCTCAGAACTTATACGTATCTGAACTAACTGTCCACCTCTGATTTTGACGGCCGTCCAAACGCCCCCAAACAACCTCAATTGCCCTCCATTTGACAGCGGCAACAGGGTCGCTCACCATAGCAGGCGACAAATCAACGAAAGGATGAACATGGCAGCTGCACAGCCGCTTAAGATTCGCATGGTTGCCGGACTTGGCAACCCTGGCGATGAGTATGCCGAGACCCGCCACAACGCCGGTTTTAAGGCGATCGACGAGCTGGCCCGTCAGGCCGGCGTCACGTACTGGAAAAACCAAGCAGGCGCCGAGGTCGCGCTCATCAACATCAACGATGCCGAGGAAGAGAACGGCAAGCGCCAGATTGTACTGGTCAAGCCGCAGTCGTACATGAACACCTCGGGCGGGCCCATCTCCAAGCTCTGCCGCGAGTACAAGATCAAGGCCGAGGAGCTGCTCGTCATCCACGACGAGCTCGATATTCCCGCCGGCGACGTGCGTGTTAAGGTGGGCGGAGGCCATGCCGGTCACAACGGCCTGCGCTCCATCATCGACAAGATGGGCAGCCGCGACTTTAGCCGTATCCGCACCGGCATCGGCAACCCTCCCGGCAAGATGGCCGTGGCAGACTACGTGCTCAAGCAGCTGCGCGCCCGCGAAGCCGAGGATTTCCAGGACACCTGCGCCCGCGCCGCAGATGCCGCCGGTCTGGCCATCGTCCACGGCGTAATCTACGCCCGCGATCACGTAAACGGCGCCGCTTCCGCCAACGGCAAGCACTAAAACCTACCATTTAGAGATGTTTATTTTGGCAGGTTTCATCTGCGGAAACGCCGCGGCGGCTGCGTCGCAATAAACCCTGTGCCGCTATACATATGCAACGCTCCAAAGGGGGCCGGCCTCACCGAAGCGCGAGGCCGGCCCCCTTTGCCGTTTTGCCTGATAAAACCTGCCAAAATAAACCTCTCCCCCTTTGGCAGGTCGAAGTGGATAAACCCTGCTCCCAACCGCCGAAGACACACGTAAGTGACATGTCCATGAGGGTATAATTTGCACCGTATGTCTGCACAACGCCTGTGCGCGTACGGTTTTATTCGGGCTACCGTCCATTTCCGTGGAGGCACGGTTCGGCGGCCCTAACAAGAGAGGGGTTCTATGTATAAGATCCTGGAGAAGACGCAGTTCTCGGAGAAGGTGTTCAAGTTCCGCATCGAGGCGCCCGCAATCGCCAAGCATGCGCACGCTGGACAGTTCCTCATGGTCCGCGCCAACGAGACGGGCGAGCGCGTCCCGTTTACCCTGGCCGGCTGGAACGGTGACGAGGGCTGGGTCGAGTTCATCTTCATGGTGATCGGCAAGACCACCGAGATGCTGTCCACTTACGAAGCCGGCGAGTCGCTGCGCGACGTCGTGGGCCCGCTGGGCGTTCCCACCGAGATGGCCGAGGGCCCCTGCGCCGTCATTGGCGGCGGCGTCGGCCTGGCAATTGCCTTCCCGGTCGCCAAGCACCTGGTCGAGACCGGTCACGAGGTGCACGCCATCATGGGCGCCCGCACCAAGGACCTCCTGCTCATGGAGGACCAGTTCCGCGAGCTCCTCGACGAGGACCACATCCATATCACCACCGACGACGGTTCCTACGGAGAGCAGGGCGTTGTCACCGCTCCGCTGGAGCGCCTGCTGCAGGACAAGGCCGTGAGCCAGGTCTTCTGCGTCGGCCCCGTTCCGATGATGAAGTTCTCGACCCTCACCGCCCAGAAGTACGATACCCCCATCACCGCGTCGCTCAACCCCATCATGGTTGACGGCACCGGTATGTGCGGCTGCTGCCGCGTCGAGGTGGGCGGCGTGACCAAGTTCGCTTGCGTCGACGGCCCCGACTTCGATGCCACCCTGGTCGACTGGGATGACCTTCGTGCCCGCCAGGCCGCTTACCGTTCCGAAGAGGGCGAGTCCCTCAAGGCCTATGAGGAAAAGAGCTGCGCATGCCACTAGTTAACGGTCGTTTCGTTGCCGATATGAAGTCGCCCCGCACCCCCGATAACGAGGAGCCGGCTGCCGAGCGCGCCTGCGACTTCCGCCCCGTCGACAAGGGCTTCACCGAGGAGATGGCGCTGGCCGAGGCCGAGCGCTGCCTCAACTGCAAGAAGCCGTTCTGTGTTGAGGGCTGCCCCGTCAACATCAACATTCCCCGCTTTATCGAGCAGATCCGCGCGAAGGACTTCGGCGGCGCTCTCGATACCATCCGCGAGGACTCCATGCTTCCCGCCATCTGCGGCCGCGTCTGCCCGCAGGAGAACCAGTGCGAGGGCAAGTGCATCCGTGGTAAGAAGTCCGAGCCCGTGGCCATCGGCCAGCTCGAGCGCTTCCTGGGTGATCGCCCCGAGCTAGCCTCCACGCCCAAGATGGCTCCCAAGAACGGCAAGAAGGTCGCCGTCGTCGGCTCCGGCCCGTCCGGCATCACCTGCGCCGGCGAGCTCGCCCGTAACGGTTTTGACGTCACCGTCTTTGAGGCCTTCTTTACCGGCGGCGGCGTGCTGGTCTACGGCATCCCCGAGTTCCGTCTGCCCAAGGCGGTCGTCAAGCGCGAGATTGACGGCCTGGAGGACATGGGCGTCAAGTTTGAGTACAACTCCGTCGTGGGCAATATGGCCACGGCCGAGGAGCTGTTCGAGCAGGGCTTCGACGCCATCTATGTGGCGACCGGCGCCGGCCTGCCCAAGTTCCTCAACGTCCCCGGCGAGAACCTGCCCAACGTCTTCTTCGCGAACGAGTACCTCACCCGCGTGAACCTGATGAAGGCTAACAAGTTCCCCGAGTACGACACCCCCACCAAGCACGGCAAGAACGTCGTTGTCTTTGGTGGCGGCAACGTGGCTATGGACGCCGTCCGTACCGCCAAGCGCCTGGGCGCCGAGCACGCCATCATTGCCTACCGTCGCACCGAGGACGAGATGCCCTGCCGTCGCGCTGAGCTGCACCATGCCAAGGCCGAGGGCGTCGAGGTTCTGCCGCTCGTCTCCCCGCTCGAGTTTGTCGCTGGCGAGGACGGCTCCGTGTGCGCCGTCAAGGTCCAGAAGATGGAGCTCGGCGAGCCCGACGAGTCCGGCCGTCGTCGCCCGGTGCCCATCGAGGGCGCCATCGAGGAGATCCCCTGCGACGTCGCAATCTCGGCTATCGGCACCAACGCCAACCCCTTCGCAAAGAAGATCGGCGGCAAGATGGAGCTCAACAAGTGGGGCTACATCGTTGCCGACGAGGAGACCGGCCAGACCACCGATCCCCGTATCTGGGCCGGCGGCGACATCGTCACCGGTGCCGCTACGGTCATTCTGGCGATGGGCGCCGGCAAGAAGGCCGCCGCTTCCATCACCAAGAGCCTGCTGGGCGAGTAATCATCCGCAGCGCTAGCCATCAAACGGCAAAGTCCCCGTCGAGCACACGCCCGGCGGGGACTTTTTCTATGCCGGCCGTCCCACCACCACAAAGGTGCCTGTCCCCTTTGTGGTGGTTTTGGTCGGTTAGCCTTCGAGTTGGGCCACCTTGTAGCGGTAGGCCGCGGCGATGACGTCCTTGCAGCCTTCGCGGCCCAGCTTGGCGCGGTTGACTACGATATCCTTACCGCTCGTCATCTTCCATTTGCCGGCACTGTAGCGCTTATAGAACGCCTCGCGCGCCTTCTGCTGCTGTTTGACCAGCTTGGCGCCCTTCTTTTTGTTAAGGCCACGCTTCTTGCGCACGATCTCGACGCGGTCCTCAAAGGGAGCGGTCACCAACACGGCAATGTGGTTGGGGTTGTTGCGAAGCAGATAATCGGACAGGCGGCCTTCGATAATGCAGCTCTCGGTCTCGCCCAAATCCAAAATCACCTGGCTCATCTTTTGGAACAACTTATCCGAGTACGAACGCGCATCGTAGCGGTCGGGCAGAAACGCCATGTTCTCAACGGCCAGACGTTCGTCATAGGCGGCCATCTTATCGAGCGACTCGCCCGCGCGCAGCGACGCACGTACCAGCAGCTCGTTATCGTACAGCGGAATCCCCAACTCGTCGGCAAGCATGCGACCAATCTCGTGGCCCTCGGCGCCAAAGTCGCGCGCGATGGTAATGACCACAGGATTCTTCTTATTCTCCAGATCGCTCATCGCGATTCCTTTCTCTATGTGACAAAGGGACAGTCCCTTTGTCACATTCTACGCTGCCACGATGCGGCGCTGATACGCTCGGACCAGCAGCGAGATACCAAAGTTGAGCACAAAGTACATCGCAAACACCAGGCCGTAGAGCATAAGCACCTGCGACAGGTCGATCGCGTGGGCCATCACGACGTTTGCCGTGTACATGAGCTCGGCCACGTTAATGCCCGAAAGATACGAGCTGTCCTTGATGACAGTCGTGCACTGGCTAAACAGCGCCGGAATGATCGTCTTAAACGTCTGCGGCAGAATGATGTAGCGCATGGTGGCAAAGAAGCCAAAGCCTTGGCTCTGCGCTGCCTCAAACTGGCCGCGCGGAATCGAGTTGAGGCCGCCGCGCACAATCTCGGCCATAACAGCGCTGGTAAACAGCGCAAAGGCGATGGTCGAAATCACAATGTCCAAACCCTGCACCGTAAAGTAGATAAACAGGATCCACAGCAGGTTTGGCGTGCAGCGGAACAACTCGATATAGGCGCTCACCAAAATACGGAACGGGCGGGGCGCGTAGCTTTTAACGAGCGCCAGCACCGTGCCAAAGATGAGCGAGAAAAAGATCGACAGCGCCGAGATCTCGATCGTCTTAACAAAGCCGCCCCAAATGTAGAGCAGGTTGGTCGCGTTGAAGATTTCCATGCGCTAGGCCTCCTCTACGTTGTCGAGCCCCAGCTCGGCCAGGCTCACGCCGCGCGGACGCTCCTTGGAGCGGCGCTCGAGCCACTGCACCAGCATGGCGAGCGGAAAGCAGATGATAAAGTACATAAGGCAGCAGACGATGTATCCCTGCAGGTAACCGTACAGACTCACAAAGTTGTCGGAACGGTACATAAGGTCGCCGCCGGCCACAAGTGCCAGCACCGACGTGTTCTTGACCAGGTTGAGCGCCTGGTTACACAGCGGCGGCAGAATGATCTTGAATGTCTGGGGCAGCACGATGTACCAATACGCCTGCGCACGGGTGAAGCCCTGGCTCTGGGCCGCTTCCATCTGACCGCGCGGAACCGCCTCGATACCAGTGCGGATGACCTCCGAAATGTAGGCCGCGTGATACAGGCCCACACCCAAGAAGCCCAGCACGAACGGCGCGATGCGCACCGGCTGGTCGGCACCGGTTATGGCCTGCAAAAACTGCGGACCGGCCATGTACATAAAGAGCACCTGCACGGGCAACGGGGTGTTCTGGTAAAACTCCACGTACACGCGGCTTATGGTGCGCAGCACGCGTGAACGAGTGGTTGAGAACACGCCCAGCAGCGTGCCCAGCACCAGCGACAGCAGCAGACCGGCAACGACCACCTGTAGCGTCACACCAAAGCCCTCCCAGAAGGGCCCCATGTTTTGAAATGTCGTCGACCAACGGTCGGCGTCAAATAATCCTTCGAGCATTCGATTCCTTCCTTGGACGATGCGCCTATACAAGACCCCAGGTCTTGACCTCTTGGTCGAGCCAGCCGTCGGCCAGGCGATCGCAAATTACCTGATCGACCACGGCCGAAAGGTCGCAGCCCTTCTTGGTCGCCACGCCGTAGCCCTGCTCACCAAACTTGACCTCGGGCTGCAGCAGCTCAACGGTCTCGTTCATGTAACCGGCCAGCGTGGAGCGGTCCATGGCAAAGACGTCGATATTGCCGGCGTCGAGCGAACTCTTGATGATGGGGTAGCCGCTAAAGGCCCTAAACTCGGGCTTGCAGCTAAAGCCGTTGTCCTTGATCATCTGCTCGATCAGGCCCTGCGTGGTAGCACCCTGGCTCACGCCAATGACCTTGCCGTCCAGATCCTCAATCGAGGTAAAGCCCGAACGCTTCTTGACCATGAGTCCCACGTAGTCGGTGCGGTACGGCGTCGAGAAATCCCAGCTCTTCTTGCGCTCGTCGGTGATGGTGTAGGTCGCCGCGACCACGTCAAGTTGGCCGTTGTCGATCAGCGGGCCGCGCGTCTTGGGCGTTACGTCGGTAAACTCGACAAGCTCTTTGGCGCGGGCCTCCTTGTAGCTCACGCCAAAGACGGCAGCGGCGATCTGGTAGCACAAATCGACTTCCATGCCCTCAAAGCGGCCCTTGGCGGTGTCGTAATAGCCGTAGCCGGGAACATCCTTCTTAACGCCGGCATTCAGATGGCCACGCGACTTAATGGCCGCAAGCTTGGACCCCTTGTCGGAGCCCTCACCGCTGGTGGAGTTGCCGCAACCGGTAAGCACGGTCCCCGTCAGCGCGAGCATGCCGGCGCCAGCCAGCTGCAAAAAGTGACGGCGCGACACGGCCGCCCTCGTCATATCCGTCATGTCCATCACCGCGCCTAGTGCAGAATCTTGGACAGGAACTCGCGGCAGCGCGGGTTCTCGGGGTTATCGAAGAAGTGCTCGGGCGTACCCTCCTCCAGGATGCGGCCGTCCTCCATAAAGATGACGCGGTCGGCCACCTGGCGCGCAAAGCCCATCTCATGCGTCACGCAGATCATGGTAATGTCCTCCTGCGCGAGCTCAATCATAACGTCCAGAACCTCCTGGACCATCTCGGGATCGAGCGCCGAGGTCGGCTCGTCAAACAGGATGATGGGCTGCTTGGTGCACAGGGCACGGGCGATGGCGATGCGCTGCT
>CATZKS010000026.1 GCA_958421035.1 uncultured Collinsella sp.
AGAAACCATAGAGTTCAACTTTAACGTTACGGCACCCTGTTGTAACTGAATTCTTGGCTACAAAAGCTACCTCAACGTGGGGTTTTGCAGCTATAGGGTTCCTTTGCGGCGAGCCTGCTCCACCTCTTGGAGCGCCTCAGCCGGCGTAAACGAACAGGTGCCGTCACCGAGCTTGACCATCTGTATGTCGTCACCGATATGGACTTCTCCGCCCTGCAGCACGACGCCAAAAATGCCCTCGTGGGGGAAGATGCAGTCGCCGGCGAGATAGTAGATGGCACAGCGGGTGTGGCAGACTTTGCCGATCTGGCTGATTTCGACGAGTACTTCGTTGCCAATCTTGAGCTGCGTGCCTAAGGGGAGTGAGAGCAGGTTGATGCCCTGGGTTGTGAAGTTCTCGCCAAAGTCGCCCTCGTGCACATCGAGCCCGCGCGCCTGCGCCGTCTGGATAGACTCTGCAGCTAAAAAGGAGACCTGACGGTGCCAATGCCCGGCGTGCGCATCGGAGGCGAGGCCAAACTGCTCGATGACGGTGTCGTGCCCGTCGGCGACGGGTGACTTACGCGTGCCTTTGTGCTCCGACGTGTTGATTGAGACGATGCGGGCAGGCCCGTTGTAAGCATCGTTTGCGGTGCGTAGGGGAGCTGCCGTCTGGGCACGATCCGCAAGTTCGCGCTTTGCGGCGTCAATGATGGGGTTGTTGATCGGATGAGCCTGGGGCACAGTGTACCTTTCGACGGGGCGGGCAACATGTTGAATCCTACAACAACGGTGGGTTCATTGCCCGTTGTCGTACACCGGTGATCGCCGCCTTCGTGCTGGATAATTACGCCGATTGCCATAGATACGGTGGAGCTTTGGGTGCCGGCGGCTCGGCACGCTAGAATAAATCAGTTGCACAAAGACCGCCCGTCGTGTGGGCAGTTCTAGATAGGAAGTTTCCATGGCATTGCAGTTTATAGAGCGCGAGTTTATCCCCGTGCTGCTCGGCGGCGACATCAACGCGTATTCGGTGGCGCGCGCTTTCTACGAGGTGTATCAGGTTAAGAGCCTGGTCTTTGGCAAGTACCAGACCGGCCCCGCGTATCGCAGCCAAATTATCGATTACACGCCCAACGTAGATATCGACACCATGCCCGTGATGCTTAAGACCGTCAACGGTATCGCTCGAGCTCATGCCGACAAGACGATTGTCCTGATGGGCTGCGGCGATAACTATGTTGCCCTGGTGGCTCAGGCCAAGGATGCCAACGAGCTGGCGGATAACATCGTTGCGCCTTACGCGCCCTATAGCATGCTTGAGCAGTGCCAGAAGAAGGAGATCTTCTACGAACTGTGCGAGAAGCACGGTGTGCCCTATCCGCATACGTTTACCTTTACTGCGCAGATGCTCAACACGCAAGGAGAGGCGCCTGCCGAGGTGCTCGACCAGATTGACTTCCCCTACCCGATGATCTTGAAGCCTTCCGACGGCATCATGTGGTGGCAGCATGAGTTCGAGGGTCAGAAGAAGGCTTATGAGATTGCCGACCGCGCCGAGCTGGAGCAGGTTATCCGCGATTCCTATGCCAGTGGCTACACCGATGACCTGATTTTGCAGGATCGAGTGCCCGGCAACGACGAGTACATGCGCGTGCTCACCAGCTATTCTGATCGCAACGGCAAGGTTCGCATGATGTGCCTTGGTCACGTGCTGCTCGAGGAGCATCAGCCCCATGGCGTCGGTAATCACGCCTGCATCATCACCGAGCCCAACGATGAGCTTATGGGTGGAGTGCGCAAGCTGCTCGAGGACCTTCACTTTGTGGGCTATTCCAACTTTGACGTCAAGTATGACGAGCGCGATGGCTCGTTTAAGTTCTTTGACTTCAACACCCGCCAGGGTCGCAGCAACTACTACGTAACCAACAGCGGCTTTAACGTTGCCAAGTATGTGGTGGACGAGTATGTGCTCAACCGCCCGTTTGAGCCGGAGTTTGTGACGGCGCAGGACGAGGCGCTGTGGATGGTCGTTCCCATGGGCGTCGTCGACAAGTACGTCAAGGATCCCGAGCTGCGCGCGAAGGTGCATCGTCTTGCCAAGGAGGGCAAGGGCGCCGATCCCTCGTTTATGAAGGGAGACTTTGTCTTTAACCGCTGGTTGCGCATGTGGCACACCAAGCTGCGCCACTTTAAGCTGTTCAAGACGTATTACAAGTAGACGAGCGTGGCGCCCGTCCGGTATGTATCGGGCGGGCGCGGGTATGATACGCGCAATTGCGCGGGCGTCACCAAGGAGGCGGCGATGGAAAAGCTGGGAGTTATCGGCGGCATGGGCGCCGAGGCCACGTCGTATTACTACGACCAGGTGGTACGTCATACGGCGGCTACGTGCGACCAGGAGCATATCGACATGGTGGTGCTTTCCAAGTCGACCATGCCCGACCGCACGCTGGCCATCAAGACCGGTGAGCATGCCGAGCTGCTGGCGACCATGAAGGAGTGCGCTCAGGCGCTCGAGACGCTGGGCTGCGCGCACATTGCCATTCCCTGCAACACGTCGCACTACTTCTACGATCAGATTCAGTCGTTTACCAAGGTGCCGATTATCCACATGCCGCGCGAGTCGGTGCGCTATGCTCTGGCCGGCGCGGTGATGGGGGAGTGCGAGTTCGATCCAAACCTGAGCATGCCGGCCGAGCCGGTGCACAAGATCGGCATCATGGGCACCGATGGCACCGTGGGCGCAGGCGTCTATGGGCGCGAATGCGAGACCGCGGGCGTTGAGGTCGTCTATCCCAGCGAAAAGCGTCAGGCCGACGTGATGTCGCTCATTTACGACGATGTGAAGGCCGGGCGCGAACCCGATATGGATAAGTTTGACCGCGTGATGTGGGAGTTCGCCCGTAGCGGCTGCGACCGCGTCATCCTGGCCTGCACGGAGCTTTCGGTGTTGCAGAAGTATCGCGAGATGCCCGAGATCACCCTCGATGCGATGGATGTCCTGGTACGCGAGTCCATCATTCGCAGCGGCGTTCCCTACCGCCTGTAGCCCTCGACCTGCCAAAAAAGATAGGCTTATTTTGGTAGGTATTATCTGGGAAAACAGTAAAGGCCTCGGCTCGTTTGGTGCGAGCCGAGGCCTTTTGCATTTGCCGGTTGCTGCCAGCGATTGCTAGAACAGGAAGCCGGTGGCGATGAGGGCGATGCTGATGATAAGTACGGCGATATCCAGGCCTTTGATGGGGTAGCGCTTATACGAGCTCGCACGTGTGCGCAGGTAGAAGCCGCGCTGCTCGGCGGCAAGCGCGGTGGCATCGGTCTTGCCCACGCTCGAGATAAGCAGTGGCACGCACAGCGGCAGCATGAGCTTGAGTTTCTTGACGGGATTCTTAGTGTCGTATTCGACGCCGCGTGCAGTCTGTGCCTCCATGATGGCGTTCATTTCCTGGCCAAATACCGGCACAAAACGCAGCGCCGTGGTAAAGGTGAAGGCATAGCGATATGGCACGTGCAGCACCTCGACGCAAGCGTTGGCGAGGTCGTTGAGCTTGGTCACCATAAGCATGAGGATGAGTGGCAGCGCCACGCCCAACAGGCGTAGGCAGGCCTTCGATCCGGTAATGAGGCCCGTGTCGGTGATAAAGCCCCACACCATGTTGCCGTCGCGCATAAAGGCCAGCTGAAGCACCAGCATGATAAGCGCAAGCGGAATCAGCAGCTTGAGTAGCGAGAGCAGGCGGTCGACGACGCCGGCGTAGGCGCCCAGTGCAAGGGTGAGCGCAAAAAAGCCCAACAACGCCACGTAGGTGTCGGACAGGAAGATGCCGATGATGATGGCGGCGGCAAGGCCCAGTTTGACGACCGGGTTCAAGCGGTGCAGCAGTGTATCGCCCGGCATATAGTCGATGACGTTAACCACGGTGGACCATCCCCTCGGTAATGCGAACGATATCGGTGACCTCGCTCACCTGTGCAAAGGCGGGAGAGACGGAGGATGCCAGGCGACGAGAAAGCTCTATGACCTGGGGCGGCTCAACGTAGGCGCGCTGCATGAGCTCGATGTCCGAGAACAGCTCGTGCGTGCGGCCGCGCTCGAGGATGCGGCCGTCGGCCATGACTACGATGCGCTCGGCAAAGTCGGAGACGACTTCCATGTCGTGGCAGACCATGATTACAGCGCAGCCGCGCTCGGCCATGGTGCGCACGGTTTCCATGACGGTCATGCACTCACGGTAATCAAGGCCGCTCGTGGGCTCGTCGAGCACCACGATTTTGGGCTCTACGACCACGACGGAGGCGAGTGCCACCATCTGGCGCTGACCGCGCGAGAGCGAGAAGGGTGCCTCGTCGGCCGGCAAGCCAAAGCGGTCGATGACGAGCTGGGCGCGACGCAGTGCCTCGGCACGGTCGATGCCGGCAAGCTCCAGGCCAAAGGCGACCTCGTCGAGCACGGTGTCCTTGCAGATCTGACGGTCAGGGTTTTGGAAGAGGGTTGCGACCTCGCGGGCGATGCGGCTCGTGGGAACGGCTGCGGTATCCAGTCCCGTGACGCGCACGCTGCCCGAGGCGGGCTTAAGCAGGCCTGTGAGCAGCTTGGTGAGCGTGGTCTTGCCGGCGCCGTTCTGGCCGACGATGCCCACGAGCTCGCCGGGATAGAGGGTCAGGTTGAGGTCGTGGACGGCGGCGCCGCCATTGGGATAGGCAAACTCAACGTGATTGAAGGTGAGCACGGGCTCGGCGTCCTTGGCGTGCGGGCGCAACGACGGTGCGTGCGGTGAGCCGGCGGGTGCCTGAACGTCGCTGCTTGCGCGCGCGGGGTCGACGATGCCCGTAATCAGGCGCTCGGCCTCATCAACATCCAAACAGGGAGTGCCGCTGGCCAGGCCATCGGCCTCGAGGCTGTTGAAAATGCGCGTGACACGCGGGCAATCGACGCCGATGGCGCGGAGCTCATCGGTATGCGCGAAGACCTCGTGCGGCTTGCCCTGTAGCGCGATTTCGCCATGATTGAGCACGAGCACGCGGTTGCAATACTCCGAAAGCAGGGCGACTTTTTGCTCAACGACGACGATGGTGATGCCGAGTGCACGGTTGGCCTCGCGTAGGGTCTCGAAGACCAGCGTGGAGCTGGCGGGGTCGAGCGCCGCGGTGGGTTCGTCGAGCACGAGCACACGCGGACGCATGGCGAGGATGGCGGCGATGGCAACCTTTTGCTTTTGGCCGCCCGAAAGTGTGGCAATCTCGCGGTCGCGCAGGTCGCTGATGCCGACGGTCTTAAGCGTCTCGCTCACACGTTGCTCGATCTGGGCGTGGGGAACGCCAAAGTTCTCCAGGCCAAAAAGCATCTCGTCTTCGACGACCGAGGCGACCATTTGCGTGTCGATGTCCTGCAACACGCTGCCGACGATCTGCGACACATCGGTGAGCGAAACTTCACAGGTGTCGTTGCCGTCGACAGTGACGGAGCCAAAGAACGTGCCGGTGTAATGGTGGGGTACGGCTCCCGACAGGCAGGCGGCAAGTGTGGACTTGCCGGCGCCCGAAGGCCCGATAATGCCGATAAAATCTCCCCTGTTCACGCCGAGCGAGATATGCTTAAGCGCCTGCTCGGTCTGCGTGCCATAGGAGAACGAGACATCGTCGACGTTGATGATCGTTTCCATGGATACCTTTCATAGTCATCGGGGACGTTCTTAAATGACTAGTCGTTTAAGAACGTCCCCAAAAGCTAGTTGTTTGGGACAGTCTTTGGTGGTGAAGCACGGAGACGGCTTTACGAGGGGCCCCAGGTTGGCGCGAAAGAGGAGCGAAGCGCACTTGGGTACGCGAGCGACGAATGAACGCCAAGATGGGGCGGCTCGTAAAGCCGAGCAGGTTAGTTGAGCTTCAGGGCCTTCTGGATGGGCAGATAGAGAGCGCCGACCAGAATGGCGTTAAACACGGCGGTCATGGCGACGACGGGCAGCATGGCAGCGGCGAGCTCGCCCACCACGCCGAGCATAGCCATCTTGATGACCATGAAGATGACGCCCGAGACAAAGGTGGTCACGAACGTTGCGACGATGGCGACGGCTGGCTTAACCTGGCCGTCCTTGGCAGCAGCGTTGACAATGACGGCCATGAGCATGGCGGCGATGCCCTCGGCGGCAAAATCGACAAACGGCGAGGTGGTGGTGATCTGGATTACAGCCGCCGAGATCAGGCCGATAACGAGCGCCTGGCCAATGTTGGGACGAACGACCAGGATAGTGAGGCAGAAGGCCGAGATAATGAACTCGGGGCTGATCATGCCGCCCGAGATGCCGGAGATGGCCTTGCCGACGGTGAAGTTGAGGATGAAGCCGGCGGCAAGCAGGATGGCGAGCAAGACGAGGGCGCGGACGTCGAGTTTGCCGCGGTCGGCGGTCTGGACGGTGCGGGGCTGGGCGGTGGTGGTGTTCTGAGACATGGTGAAAATCCTTTCGGAAGGGAAGTGCAAGAGAAGAAAGCGGAGGCGCGTGATGCGAATGCGATTGGGCTCGAGATAGAAAAAGGCCCCCGGTCGAAACCGGAGGCCTTCCAATCACCTAGAGCGCAAAAACAGGCGTGAGGGACTCACTGTCGACCGATCGTATTCGCATCACGCCACCACCAGTTGTTGAGAGACTTCATCGTGTTCTTCATGTTGGTGGCTCCTTTCGTGATGCCTTGGCGCGGTTGCACCTCGTTGCTGTTGCGCTGCACTATAGCACAGCGAAGTGTGTGCAGGGAATCTTTTTTGAAAAGATTTCGGCGACGTTTCCCGCCGGTCGAATGGGCGGCTGGGCGGGCGGGCGACCTTGGCCTTCCCGCCCGCGCCTTAAGGTGAGGGGTTCTTAGGCCTTTTTGCGACGATAGAGCACGAAGCCGCAGACACCGATGACGACGACGGCGCCAACGGCCATGGCGGCCATGTTGTTGCCCTCGGACTTCTCCTCGGTGGCCTCTTCCTTCTCGACCTCGGGCTCGGCAACGTCCTTATCGGAGAGGGCCTCGTCGGCGTAGGTGATGGACTCGACCAGGCAGTCGTTGTCGGCATCGTAGTCGCTCGGGACGAACTCCTCGGAGAAGTCGCCCTCCTTGAGGTAGTCACGCATTTCCTCGAGCATAGCCTTGCACTTGAGGTAGGTGTTTTTGGTGGCAGCCTTGCCGGCCTTGTTGGCCAGGGTGGTGCGGGCCTCGGTGTCCTCGGCGGCCTGCATGGCCTCGTCGACGGTCAGGTTCTGCTCGATGAGCTCCTTCTGCAGGGCGTCGAGGTAGGCGCGGACGCCGGTAGCGCAGTGATCGCGGTTCTCATAGGCGAGCGTGTTGATGTCCATGAGGACGTAGTTGATGGAGTTCTTGGGCTCCTCGTTGTTTACAACGTCTTCCTCTTCGCAGTGATCGAAGGAGACATCCTGATCGCTGAAGTAGGGGCTGACCTCGGTGAGCAGTGCGGAGTAGAGGGGGATAGCGACGGAGAACTCGGCGTTGGAGAGCATCTCCCACTGGATGGTCGCGATTTCGGGGTCCATGCCGTGGCGGATCTGGAAGGTGTGGATCTCGGTGTTGCGGTTGGAGCCGATAGCATAGGCGCCGTCGGTGTTGGCGTTGAGACCGGCGACATTCTCGCCGCGAGCAGCGAAGCTGCGGATCATCTCAAAGGTGTTCCAGTCGGACTTGCCGGGCTGGAAGAACAGCGGCTGCATCTCGTGGACCAGGGCGCCGGTCGTGGCGCGAGCGTCTTCACGCTCGTCCTTGACGATCTCGTAGTCAGTGCCTTCAGCCAGCGGGGCCATGAAGTAATCGCGACCCTGGATATAGCGCGACCACTGGTGCATACCGGCCTCGCCGATCTCCTCGCCGTAGGTCTTGGCGACGTCGAACTTGCCGTCAGTGTACTCGGCAAAGCCCTTCTCCTTAGGCATGGACTCGATGCCCTCGGAATGGAGACAGTTCTCGGTGTCGTCGAGGTCGACGTCATAGGTGAGGTTGCCGATGTTGGGGTTGAGCGAGGCGATGTCATCGGCGAGCCTCATGGCAATCCACTGATGGCCGGAAAGCGCGGCGAACAGCCAGGTCTCGGTGCTGTCGGCGATGATGATCTGGTCGTTGGAGCAGACGCCCTGCTCGTCGATCAGGCTGCCGATGAGCTCGACGCCCTCGCGGGCCGTGGCGCTCTCGCCCAGGATGACGCTGGCATAGCTGTACTCGCCAATGCCAGTCTCCTCGGTGATGGGGTCGGCTTCTTCGGCCTTCTCGTTATAGGAGGTGCTCAACGTGGCAGAGCAGGAGACGCCCTTCTCGTTGATGCCGGCTTCGGAATATGCGTCGTAGCGATCTTCCCACTGCGAGGGGTTGTCGCGAACGAAGGTGTAGCGGTAGGTTGCGCCCTTGGACTTGTATTCAAAACCGGACTCGACCGATGTGTACTCGTTGCCGTCCTTGTGTGCGGGCTCAATGCCAAAGTGCTTGACATAGCGCGGACCGAAGTCCTCGGAACGGCCATAGTACGTGTTGCCGTCTGCCGTGAGCTTGCTACCCATGTAGATCTGGGTGCAGGCGAGCGCCGAAGTCGGCATGGCCATGATGGCCGCTGCTCCAAACGCAAGGCCGCAGCCGAGCTTTTTGAGCGTGTTGACAGGATGAGTAAACCTCATGATCCCTCCCAACTGTTGAGACCCTACAAAACTGTGTGGAATCTCAGCTAATAAATACATCTATTAGCCTATCGGAAGTCTAAATAGTATTCATCTATTTCGATGAAATACTCGATGAGCGTCCTAAAATATGCGATGAGCGGATAAGAATACTCATTATCTAACTTTATTTAAATAAAGACGCCCTGCAATTACTGTACCTGAATAAAGCGCCTTGCACGGGGCACAAAGAAAAATCCCCCGCTGTCTGGCAAATGCATAAACAACGGGGGAGACGATAATTGGATGAATATCATACCGATGTGGAATTACTTCTTCCGGCGGTGGATCACGTTAATCGCATAGCCGACGAGCATGGCCAAGACGATGACGATAAAGCCAATCAGGGGGTTGTCGTTCATGGGGTCCTCCTATTTTCCGAGCGGGGAGAATTCGTCGACGATGAGGTCGAGGCATTGCGGAAGTGCGCGGGCTCCAAAGACGCCCGAGTTGCTGGAGATGATTTCGCCATCGAACTGCATGCCCAGTGACGGGGTGCAGGTGATCTTGGCTTCCTTGGTCTGGATGATCTTGAACTGCGGACGGCCGAGCACCTTGCCGGCGGGGTCGAGTGCAGCGGTGATCACGGTGGGCAGGAGCTGGACGGTTTTTACGGGCTCGATGACCGCGATGTCGACCATGCCGTCGTTCATACGGCAATCGGGGAACAGGTTGATATCGTTTTGAATGACCGAGGTGTTGCCGGCCATGCAGCAGATGCCATCGAGCTCCTCGACAATGCCGTCATGCTCAATCGTAAAATGCGCCACCGTGGGGTTGGGTGTGGCGAGCGCCGACAGGAAATAGGCGATCTCGCCGATGTCGTTTTTGGCGGGGGCGGCCTTCATCATGATCTCGGCGTCGAAGCCCGAGCCGGCGATGATGATAAAGCCGTGGCGCTTCTCGTTGCCGTTCTCGTCGAGCCAAAAGAGCTCGCCCATGTCCACTTTGACCGTGCGACCGGCGCGGCAAGCCTTGGCAAGCGCCGCTGCCTCGGGGGCATTACCGATGTTGTTAAAGAACAGGCAGGCTGTGCCGGAGGGGAAGACGAGCGTGGGGACACCGCACCCGCGCATTTGGTCGAGCACGTTGGAGACGGTGCCGTCGCCGCCCGAAACGACCACGCGATCAAACTCGCGCACGTCTGCCACGGCGTCCTCGGGTTCCATGCCATCGCCGATAAAGCGCATCACGACCTCGTCGCCGCCCTGCGCGAGGGCGTGCGTGAACGCGTAGATTTCATCTGAGCTGGGGCCCGATGCCGGGTTGTGGATGATAAGGCAGCGCATACTTACGTTCCCGTTCTGTGACTAACCGAGTATAGTTGTAAGGCAATGCCGATATCCTACCCGTGTTTTTCGGGCCTAACCTTATTCGATGGGTTGATATGTACATTTCCACACATCAGGCTTTACTCGACTTCTGCCAGCGCGCCCGCGAGTTCGACGCGATTGCCGTCGATACCGAGTTTTTGCGCGAGCGCACGTTCCACCCGCGCCTGTGCCTGGTTCAGATTGCCACCCCTGCCGAGAGCGTCGCGGTCGATCCCCTGGTGATCGATGACCTGTCGCCGCTCGCTGAGCTTATGGCCGACGAGAGCGTGACTAAGGTCTTTCACGCTTGCTCGCAGGATATGGAGGTTATGCTCCATACCGTGGGCGTGCTGCCGCGTCCCATTTTTGACACGCAGGTGGCCGCCGCCTTTTTGGGCGAGCGCCAGCAGATTTCCTACGGCGCGCTCGTGCAGACGTTTTGCGGCGTCTCATTGCCCAAGACCGAGTCACTGACCGATTGGTCGCGCCGCCCGCTGACCGACAAACAGATCGAGTACGCGATTGATGACGTCAAGTACCTGATCGTCGCCTATACCGAGATGATGAGTCGCTTGCGCGAGCTGGGCCGGGTGGACTGGGTACTCGACGAGTTGCGTCCGCTGGCCGACGAGTCGCACTATTGCGCCGATCGTCACGAGGCATTCCGCAAGGTCAAGCGCATCAACTCCTGCAGCCGCCATCAGCTGGGCATTGCGCGCGAGCTTGCCGCTTGGCGCGAGGACCGCGCCGAGCGCCGCAACATCCCGCGCAAGTGGGTCATGTCCGACGATACGCTGCTGGCGCTCGTCAAGCGCAACCCTGTGCGTGTTGAGGAGTTCCGCAGCATCCGCGGCACCGACCAGCTGGGGGAGCGCGATGTGGATGGCGCGCTCATGGCCATCAAGCGCGGCGCGAGCTGTCCGCACGATCGCCTGCCGCTCATGGTGCGCGGGCACCGTCAGATTTCGCCGGAGTTGGAGAGCGTGACGGACCTGATGTATGCTCTCATTCGCCTGGTTGCCGAGCGCTCGGGCGTGGCGACCTCGGTCATTGCCTCGCGCGATGACCTGGCCGACTATATTGAGCATCCCGAGCAGAGCCCCCTGCGCGAAGGCTGGCGTTTTGAGCTCGTGGGCTCGCGCCTGGACGATCTGCTCTCGGGCAACATGGGACTCACCGTGAAGGATGGAAAGATTGAGTTGCTATAGGGAAGCCTAGCCGCTTGAGTGGGTAGAATGCCTCCAACGTGTAACTCGATTCGGAGGAATTCGCATGCCTTATTACTATGGATACGGCTTTGGCATTGACCCGCTGTACCTGCTGGTTGTTCTTGTCTGCACGGTGCTTGGCCTTGCTGCGCAGAGCTATATCAACTCGACATACAAGACCTGGTCCAAGGTTCGCTCGGACGGCGACACGGGTGCCACGGTCGCTCGTCGCATGCTCGATGCCAACGGTTGCAACGCCGTGGGCGTCAAGGGCGTTGCCGGCGAGCTCACCGATCATTACAACCCGCAGGACAACAACCTGTATCTGTCGGATGCCAACCGTTCGGGCGGGTCGGTCGCAAGCGTTGCCGTCGCCTGCCACGAGGCGGGCCATGCCGCCCAGCGTCAAAGTGGTTATGCCATGATGAAGGTACGTACCGCTTTGGTCCCCGTCGTCAACTTTACCCAAAACACCTGGACGATCGTGCTGCTCATGGGCCTGTTCATGAACATCGCGGGGCTCACGACCCTCGCGCTGGTCTTCTTCTCGTTTAGCGTGTTGTTCCAGCTGGTTACGCTGCCGGTCGAGATCGATGCCAGTCGCCGCGCCGTGGCGTATATCGAGCAGTCGGGCATGAGTTCCAAGCAGGTCAACGGCGCCAAGAAGGTGCTGACGGCAGCCGCGCTTACCTATGTGGCCGCAGCGCTCACTTCGATCATTCAACTGCTCTACCTGATGGCTCGCTACAACAGAAACTCCAACCGATAACAAATAGGACAGGCAGGCGCCGCGGGGATTCGTGTCCACGCGGCGCTGTACTATGTGTTGGACTTAAATTTGCACGGGGCCGGAGCCTCTGTGCGCGATAACGAAAGGAGGCTGCGTGGCAGGCTGGAATCTGACCGGCAATACCGTTTCCGCCGAGTTCGACGGATCGGACGAGCAAGAGCGCAAAGAGCTCAGCGTGAGCCAAGCGGTGGAGATCGCCGCCGGCGCGCTCGATGCCATTCCGCAGCTGAGCGTTTTGGGTGAGGTCACGGGTTTTCGTGGTCCCAATGCCCGAAGCGGCCACTGCTACTTCCAAATCAAGGACGACTCGGCGGCCGTCGACTGCATCATCTGGAAGGGCGCCTACCTTAAGCGCACCTTCGACTTGCGCGACGGCATGCAGGTGAGCTTTAAGGGCAACTTCAATCTCTACAAGCCCACGGGTCGTATGAGCTTCGTCGCCCGCTCGTTCTCGCTGGCGGGGGAGGGCTTGCTGCGTCAGCAGGTGGCTCAGTTGGCCGAAAAGCTGCGTCGCGAGGGCCTGATGGACGAGGCGCGCAAACGTCGCATTCCGGTGTTTTGCTCGCGTGTGGCGGTCGTCACCTCGCTTTCGGGCGCCGTAATCGACGACGTTAAGCGCACATTGCGCCGTCGCAACCCGCTCGTCGAGCTTGTCTGCGTGGGCGCAAAGGTCCAGGGCGAGGGTGCGCCGGCAGAGCTTATTGAAGGCCTGCGTCGCGCCGCTGCCATTACGCCGGCGCCCGATTGCATTTTGCTCGTGCGTGGCGGCGGTTCCTTCGAGGACCTCATGACCTTTAACGACGAGGAGCTTGCCCGTGCGGTGGCAGCCTGTCCCGTGCCCGTGGTGACGGGCATTGGGCATGAGCCCGATACCTCGATCTGCGACATGGTGAGCGACCGTCGCGCCTCCACGCCAACGGCAGCGGCAGAATCGGTGGCGCCGGCTATGACGGAGTTGGCCGATGTGCTCGAGGCGCGCCATCAGCGTCTGGGTGCTGCGATGGCATCGATGATTGGGTCGGATCAGGTCGATCTGGAAATGCTCGACCAGCGTGGTCGTCGTGCCTGGGACACCTATACGGCTCGTCTGGGTGACGCGCTCGATGCGGCCGCGTGCCGCCCGTGCCTCAACGATCCAACGTTTATGGTCGAGCGTCGCGAGTCTGAGCTTGCCTTGACGGCCGATCGTCTGTCCGGCGCCATAACGCGTTCGGTTGGGGCCTTCCGCTCCAACTTCGAGCGTCTGCCCGAGCGCTTGATCGCAAGCACCTCGGGGCTCGATGGCAAGCGCCATGCGCTCACGCTTGCGAGTTCCCGCCTGGAGCATCAGGGGCGCACGATGCTCAACAAGCCCGCGTCCGACCTGGGCCGTGCGGCAGCCTCACTCGATGCTCTGTCACCGCTCAAGGTGCTTGCTCGCGGCTATTCCATCGCGTACAGCGATGATGGTGTGGCCACGAGCGCCAAGACCTTTAAGCCCGGCGACGCCATCCGCGTGCGCATGGCAGACGGCAACGTGGCTGCAACGGTCGATACGGTCGAGTAGGCCGCGTTTCATAGCGATAAACCTTTAGGAAAGGAAACAGATATGGCAGAGAAGACCCCGGTCGAGCAGCTTACGTACAAGCAGGCCTCGCAGGAGCTGGAACTCATCATCCGCAGCTTGGAGTCGGGCGATATGGAGCTTGAGGAGTCGCTCGAGAGCTATACCCGCGGCGTAGAGCTCCTCAAGAGCCTGCGTACTCGCTTGTCCGATGCCGAGCAGAAGGTCTCGGTGCTCCTTAAGGACGTCGACGGCAACGACGTGCTCGCCGACGGCGAAGCCGCCAACACCGACGACAGTCTCTCGTTCTAACCATCTCGACCAAATATAATTACCTTGGTCTGTGAGAAAGGAACCAACCATGTGTGATTGCATCTTCTGCAAAATTGCCAACCACGAGATCCCCTCGACCGTCGTTTACGAGGACGACCAAGTCATCGCCTTCGACGACCTCAACCCCCAGGCGCCGGTCCACACGCTCGTGATCCCTAAGAAGCACTACAGCGATATCGCCGATAACGTGCCGGCCGAGACCATGGGCGCCATGGCTCACGCCATCCAGGAGGTCGCTAAGGCCAAGGGCTTGGAGGACGGTTTCCGCGTCATCTCCAACAAGGGCGTCAACGCCGGCCAGACCGTCATGCACTTCCACATGCACGTCCTCGGCGGCAAAAACCTGGGCGAGAACCTCATCTGAGGGCGCGTAGTCCGTCGACTTGGCTGCCTTTGGAGTAATCTATGCAGCTTTCTCAACTCGAATACCTTCAAGCGGTAGCGAACTATGGTGGCGTGCGCAAAGCGGCTCGCGCCGTTCATGTGAGTCCGCAGGCCGTTTCGTCGGCAATCAAAAAGTTGGAATCTGAGTATCAGATCGTTTTGCTCAACCGATTGGCGGGGGAGGCTGTTTTGTCTCCGGCGGGCAGAGAATTTGCGCGTCGTGCGCGCGTGATCCTGGCACAAGTCGACGATCTCAAAAAGTACGCTCAATCGGGGAACGGCGGCGTTTCGCCCGACGGCCATTTCCGTCTTTACGCCCCCTGTCTTCACGGGCGGGGGCGTCTTTTTTCCGAAAACTGGTACGACTCGTTTGAAAGCTCGCACCCTCAGATTCACCTTGATGTTTGGCATCAGCCAACGGCTACATGCTTTGAATCACTTGTGCTTGGCATTTCGGATGCGGCCATCTCATTTGAGGAACCAAGGGACAGTGTCCTTTCTTCAAAATACTTGGGTGAAAAGGAGCTCAAGGTTCTTTCGTGCCCAGCGGGTCATCGATCTGTGGGTGCTATGACCGTTCGTGAGTTACTGGGCGGCAGGTTAGCTGTTCCCATTAATTTGTCGCCCTGTCTCAATGCAATCAATCAATGTCCCGAAGCTCAGCTGGTTAATTTCCGCTTCCGCGACGTCGAATACGGAAACAGGGCGCAGACTGAGTTTCTTCAAGCCGGGGGATTGATATTGGGTTTTTCTGGCTCTTCTCTCGCATCGGATGGATCAGAAGTGAGCGAGTGCTCCATTGAAGGTTCGCATGACGTAGCCTTGCCCATCTACTTTTGCTATCGGCAAAATTCCTGGACTGATCGACACCAGACGGTATTTCTTCACCTATTGCGTCATCTTGCTTCGTGAGATTAATTGGCTTCGAGACGTCAAGTGATTATTGACGCCTTGCAACACATAGCTGACAGCTTTGCCCTCATGCTTTTCCAAGATTCCGATTTAGATTGTTGACTCTTGGAGGGCGGAGCATGAAAAACCGTACGGTTTTGCTTTATATGACGTTTGTTTTTCTGTCGAACTTCAGCACCATTTTGTATTTTCTGACGGTTTACCTTGAATTCGTCGGATTCTCGATGGCGGCGATTTCTAGCATGATGATTGCATATCAAGTGAGCAAGTTCATCCTCGAAGTTCCCACTGGCTATATTGCCGATAGGTTTGGACGAAAGACAAGCGGTCTCGTTGGCGTCGTGGGGATGCTTGGATACTATGTCGCCCTGCTTCTCGTCCGTTCTCCTCTGCTTTTAATCGGTGCGTTCGCTCTCAAAGGTTTTGCCGTTGCATGTCTGAGCGGATCCATAGAAGCGATTTACATTGACAGCGTCTCTCAGGACCAGCTCGTAAGACTTAATGGCTTTGAGCGATTTGTTTTCTATGCCTCTTATGCCATCTCCGCTTGCGTGGGCGGTTTCATTTCGTCAGTCGGTGCATATCTCATTGGTCTTTCGGCAGATATCATCGCAATGGTGTTGACGTTGGTTGTCATTGTCTGCATTCCTGAGATGCGAAGAGGGGGCACTGCGGGGACACCTGAGCGTGGAATTAGCCCGAAGATGATCGGTGCCGCTATTGCGTGTAATGGCATTCTTCGTTCAGCGTTCATCATGGACTGTTCTCAGGCATTTGCTTTTGTCGCCCTGGAAGACTTTTTCTCACTGCTGCTTGCGGGCCGCGGAATGAATGCCGTCGCTTCGGGTGTGACCATTGCGGTCCAGCTCCTTGCCTCGGCCTCCATGGGGCTTATTGTGCCCAGTGTGATTGCTCATGTCGACAAGGGCCGTTTTGCGCGTATTTGCGGCATCATTCGCTTAGTATTGACAGCTTTGTTTTTGATCCCCCTTACTCCGGCTAATTTGCTGCCCGTGTTCTATGTGCTGCAGACGGTTGCGTACTCGTTGTTTGCCCCAATCAAATACTCAGTTTTCCAAAATGCTGTCGATTCTTCGATGCGCTGTTCACTGATTTCGGTCCAAAGCCAGATGGTGGCGGTGGGTGCCATCCTTTTCTATCTGTTCAATGCTGCGTTGAGCAGCATCGCGGGCATTCGAGTCATATTGCTTGTAGCGCTCGGGATATCTTCTTTGGTGTATATCCCCGCGCTCTTTCGTCTTACAAGTCAAAGGCCATGAGTATTTGGGCACCGATAACTTATATATCAACGCAATAAACCCGAGCGCGAGGGCGTTTGGGTTTATTATTGAAGCGTATGTAACCTGGCGGCGCCACACCGCCTGTTAGTAGGGAGACACATGAACGTTCTGGTCGTCAACGCAGGATCTTCGACGCTTAAGTATCAGGTCATCGATACCAAGTCCCACAAGGTGTCCGCAAAGGGCTCCTGCGAGCGCGTCTGCTTTACCGGCGGTACCTTCACCCACGCTGCCAACGGTTCCAAGAAGGTGACCGAGAACATCGAGTTCCCCGACCACAAGGTCGCCATCGAGGTCGTCCTGAAGGACCTCGAGGCCAACGGCGTCAAGATCGAGGGCATCGGCCACCGTATCGTTCAGGGCGGTTGGTACTTCGGCGATTCCTCCCTCGTCGACGAGGACGTCCTCGCCAAGATCCGCGAGGTCGCTCCGCTGGCGCCGCTGCACAACAACCCCGAGGCCAACGTTATCGAGTACTGCCTGGAGCAGTATCCCGACCTGCCCAACGTCACGGTCTACGACACCGCTTTCCACTTCAACATGCCCGAGGTCGCCAAGACTTACGCCCTGCCCAAGGACGTCTGCGACAAGCTGCACATCCGTAAGTACGGCGCCCACGGCACCAGCTACCGTTACATCTCCAAGAAGGTCGCCGAGATGACCAACGGCGAGGCTCGCAAGGTCGTCGTGTGCCATATCGGCTCCGGTGCTTCCCTGTGCGCCATCGAGGACGGCAAGTGCATGGACACCACCATGGGTCTCACCCCGCTCGACGGCGTCATGATGGGAACTCGCTGCGGCTCTATCGACCCGGCTACCGTGTGCTACCTGCAGCGCGAGGGTGGCTACACCTTCGACGAGGTCGACGAGATGATGAACAAGAAGTCCGGCCTTTTGGCTGTGACCGGCGGCAAGACCAACGACTGCCGCAACGTCGAGGAGCTCGCCGCCGCTGGTGACCCCGATGCTCAGCTCGCCTTCGACATGTTTGTCTACAAGATTGCCGCCAAGGCTGCCGAGATGGCTACTTCTATGTGCGGTATGGACACCCTGGTCTTTACTGCCGGCATCGGCGAGCACGCTCCGGCTGTCCGCGCTGGCGTGGCCGACCGTCTGGCCTTTATGGGCGTCAAGATGGATCATGCCCGCAACGCCCTGCGTGGTGACGGCGCTTGGTGCCTGTCTGCCAAGGATTCCAAGGTCAAGATCTTCGTCATTCCCACGGACGAGGAGTTCATGATCGCTTCCGACGTCGAGCGCATCGTCAACGGCAAGTAATTGCAAGAGGGGAGGGGCTGGACGACCGAGCGCCGTTCGGCCCCTCTTTTGTGTTCGTTGGGCGATATGCCTGATAGCTATTTATCAAGTTGTGATAACTTCTTATTAAAATGCGGCCGCCTTAAGGGGTCTGCGTCGACCGTATTGCACTGCAAAGGAGTCTCATGAACGTACTTGTTGTTAACGCCGGCAGCTCAAGCCTCAAATATCAGCTTTTGGATACCGATACTCGCGAGGTTTTCGCCAAGGGCAACTGCGAACGTATCGGTTCGGACATGGGCATCTTTGGCCACTCCGAGAACGGTGGCGCCAAGCAGACCGAGGAGGTCCCCTTCCCGGATCATCGTTCGGCTATCGCGCGTGTGCTCGAGGAGCTCGAGAAGACCGACTTTACGATCGATGGCATCGGCCACCGTATCGTTCAGGGTGGCTGGCACTTCGATGATTCCGCGGTCGTCGACGACGAGGTCATGGCTAAGATTCTCGAGGTGGCCCCGCTCGCCCCGCTGCACAACTACGGCGAGGCCGCAGCGATTGAGTATTGCCGTGAGAAGTATCCGGAGCTGCCCAACGTGGCGGTCTTCGACACCTCGTTCCACATGACCATGCCCGAGGTTGCCTACACCTACGCGCTGCCCAAGGACGTTTGCGACAAGTACCACGTGCGCAAGTACGGCGCCCACGGCACGAGCCACCGCTATGAGTGGATGATGGCCAAGGAGATCCTGGGTTCGCGCTGCCACCGCCTGCTTTCGTGCCATCTGGGCAACGGTGCTTCGCTCGCTGCTATCGAGGACGGCGTGTGCCGCGACACCACGATGGGCCTCACGCCGCTTGACGGCCTGATGATGGGCACCCGTTGCGGTTCCATCGACCCGGCCACCGTGTGCTATCTTCAGCGCGAGGGCGGCTACAGTTACCAGGAAGTCGACGACATGATGAACAAGCAGTCCGGTCTGCTTGCCATCTCGGGCATCTCCAACGATGCCCGTGACATCCGTACACGCGCCTCCGAGGGCGACGAGCGCTGCCTGCTCGCCTTCGATATGTTTGCCTACAAGGCCATGCAGCAGGCCGGCTCAATGATCGCTTCCATGGCGGGCGTGGACACCATTACCTTTACCGCCGGCATCGGCGAGAACGACTGGTCGATCCGCAAAGCCTTCTGCGACTGTTTTGAGTGGCTGGGCGTACGCATCGACAATAACAAGAACCGCGAGGCCGTGGGCAACGGCCCGCAGGTCATCAGCGCCGCCGGTTCAGCCGTTACGGTCATGGTCATCCCCACCGACGAGGAATACATGATCGCCCACGACGTCGAGCGTCTGACCAAGAACAACTAACGCGCGCATTTGCAAGTAAACGAAAGGCCTCCAGAGCAACGGCTCCGGAGGCCTTTTTGCTAGCAGGCGGAAATTCCAGTCCCACA
>CATZKS010000027.1 GCA_958421035.1 uncultured Collinsella sp.
AGGTGCCTTGAAACAAGGCGGCATTGACCTTCTGGTCATGCCGCCGAAGTTGAAAGGCAGATTGCCGCTCTGGCGGGCTTGCAGCGTCGGCTGGTTACGGCGTTTGGCAAAACGCCGTAACTATCTAGCCGCCCAGGTAGGCTTTACGCACGTTATCGTCATGCAGGAGCTCTTGGCCGGTGCCGGTCATGGTGATCTTGCCGGTCTCGAGCACGTAACCGCGTGTGGCGATGGAAAGCGCCATCTGCGCGTTTTGCTCGACCAGAAGCACCGTGGTGCCGGCCTTGTGCAGGTCCTCGACAATCTGGAAGATCTGTTCGATCAGAATCGGTGCCAGACCCATGGAAGGTTCGTCGAGCATGAGCAGCTTGGGATTACTCATAAGGGCGCGGCCCATAACGAGCATCTGCTGCTCGCCGCCCGAAAGGGTGCCGGCGACCTGGCGACGGCGCTCCTTCAGGCGCGGGAACTGCTCGTAGACGCGCTCAAGGCCCGGAGCAACCGTGGACTTGGGCTGCGTGTAGGCGCCCATCTCCAGGTTCTCCTCGACCGTCATCTGCAAAAAGGCGCGACGGCCCTCGGGCACCTGGGCCAGGCCCTTACCAACCAGCTTATCGGCGGGCGTATGAGTAATGTCCTCGCCCATAAACTTGATGGAGCCGGTCTTGGAGCGCAGCAGGCCCGAGACGGTCTTGAGCGTTGTGGACTTGCCGGCACCGTTCGCACCGATCAGAGCCACGATCTCGCCCTCGTTGACGTTAAAGGAGATGTCCTTGATGGCGTGGATGGCGCCGTACCAGACGTTGATGTTGTAGACGGAAAGCATCGGCTCTGCCATTTAGTTCTCCCCCTTATCCTGCTTGCCCAGATATGCCTCGATAACGGCGTCGTTGTTCTGGATTTCCTCTGCCGTGCCCTTGGCGATGACCTTACCAAAGTTGAGCACGCAGATACCCTCGCAAATATTCATGACGAGCGACATGTCGTGCTCGATAAGCATGATGGCGATACCAAAGGTGTCGCGAATCTTAACGATGTTCTCCATGAGTTCCGCGGTCTCGGACGGGTTCATGCCGGCGGCCGGCTCGTCGAGCAGCAGCAGTTTGGGGTTGGTGGCAAGCGCGCGGACGATCTCCAGACGACGCTGAGCGCCGTAAGGCAGCGATCCGGCCTGCTCGTTTGCCAGATGCTCCATATCAAAGATGGACAGCAGCTCCATGGCGCGCTCGTGGGCGGCCTTCTCGTGCTTCCAATACGTCGGCAGGCGCAGCACGCCCTCAAAGCCGGAGTAACGCTCCTGGTTATGCAGACCGACCTTAACGTTATCCTCCACCGTCATGGTGTTGAACAGGCGAATGTTCTGGAAGGTACGGGCAATACCCATGCGGTTGACCTGATAGACCGACTTGCCCGAGGTATCCTCTCCGTCGAGCAGGATGGTGCCGTGCGTGGGCTGATACACCTTGGTGAGCAGGTTGAAGACCGTGGTCTTACCGGCACCGTTGGGGCCGATCAGACCGGCGATCTCGGTCTTGCCGATAGTCAGGCTAAAGTCGTCGACTGCCTTAAGGCCACCGAACTCAATGCCCAGGTGGATGCACTCGAGTGCAGGGCGCTCGCCCAGGTCACGATCGGGAACGATGGCGCCAGAAGGATACGGGACCATCTTGCCCTTCTTGAACTCAAATTTACTGGGCATCGGCTGCCACCTCCTTCTTGGAAGCAAAGCGATCCTTAATGCGTGCGAAGAACGCCTTGAGCTGCGGGTTGTTGGTAAAGATCATGACCAGGATCAGCACGATAGCGTAAATGAGCATACGGTAGTCCGAGAACTGACGGAGCAGCTCGGGAAGCACCGTGAGCAGCGCCGCCGCGATGACGGAGCCGCGCATATTGCCCAGACCGCCCAGGACCACGAACACCAGAATGAGGATGGACGTGTTGAAGTCGAACTTGGTGGCGGAGAGCTGCGAGAAGTTACCGCCGAAGAGGGCTCCGGCAGCACCGGCGAGGGCAGCGGAAACCACGAAGGCGATCATGCGGTACTCGGTGACGGAGATGCCTACGGACTCGGCTGCAATCTTGTTATCGCGCACGGCCATAATGGCACGGCCGGTACGGCTGCGAACCAGGTTGAGCACGATCACGAGTGCGACCATGACCAGGATGGCACCGGCGAGGAAGGTCGAGTACGTCGACACGCCCGAGGCGCCCTGGGCGCCCTTGATGATGGCGGTGCCGTCCTCGAGCAGGTGCAGGTCGTCGATCGTAGAGTTGCCCGTGATGTTAAAGATCACGTGCAGGCCGCGCGAGTCGACACCCACGATAAGGCAAGTGACGATCTCTTTGATGATCTCGCCAAAAGCCAGGGTCACGATGGCCAGATAGTCGCCGCTCAGGCGCAGGACCGGGATACCGATCAAGAAGCCCAAGACGGCAGCGGCGATAGCGCCGACCACGATGCTGATGACAAGGCGCACCGGATCGGAGGGAACGGCGCTCTCGAGGGCGACCGCGGTGACGATTCCCGTATAGGCGCCGACGCTCATAAAGCCCGCATGGCCCAGCGACAGGTCGCCCGCGATGCCGACGACAAGGTTGAGGGAAATGGCCATGACGATGTAGGCCGTAATGGGAACCAACTGACCGGCGATCATGCGCGGAATCATGTGGTTCGACTGCATAAAGAACACGATGGCGAAGGCCACGATGCACATGGCATACGTAACAAAGTCGTGACGCGTCTGCTTATCTTTAAGAAACTTCATAACGCTCACCTACACCTTCTCGGGGACGTACTTGCCCAAGAGGCCGGCAGGCTTGACGAGCAGGACGATGATCAAAACACCAAAGACGATGGAGTTGGCAAGGCTCGTGGAAATGTAGGCCTGCGCCATCGCCTCGATGATGCCGATGAGAATGCCACCGACAAAGGCGCCGGGGATGGAACCGATGCCACCGAAGACGGCGGCGTCGAAGGCCTTGATGCCAGGCATGGCGCCCGTCGTAGGCTGCAGCACCGGCGAGTAGGAGCACAGCAGCACGCCGGCGATGGCGGCAAGGGCAGAGCCGATGGCAAACGTCATCGAGATGGTGCGGTTGACGTTGATGCCCATGAGCTGAGCGGCGGCCTTGTCCTCGGACACGGCACGCATGGCCTTACCCATCTTGGTCTTACCTGTAAAGAACATCAGGCCGGCCATGATAACCAGGCAGGCGACGATGGTGACGAGCGAGACGGCGCTTACGTTGAACTTGGCCAAGAACTCCGGCACCTGGAAGGTGACGAGCGAAGTGAAGTTCTTGGGCGTGGCGCCCCACAGAAGCTGCGCGGCGTTCTGCAGGAAGTAAGACACGCCGATAGCCGTGATCAGAACGGCCAGCGGGCCCGCCTGACGCAGCGGCTTGTATGCCAGACCCTCGATGAGAACACCGAGAACGGTACAGACCACACAAGAGAGAACTACAGATGCCCAGCCCGGGAGGCCGAGATACGACGTGGCGCAGAACGAGACATAGGCACCGACCATGATAACGTCGCCGTGAGCGAAGTTCAGCATCTTGGCGATACCGTAGACCATGGTGTAGCCCAACGCGATGATGGCGTAGACGCTGCCCATGGACAGGCCGTTGACCAGGTATTGGATAAAGACCGTCATGTTCCACATCCCCCTTTCGAATAGGTTTCCAGTTGATGTATGAAACAGGGACGTTACATCGTCCCTAGATACCAAGCAAGCAGGGAAGGCCAAAACCTCCCCTGCTTGGGATCAAAACCGCTCTATGTAAGGCGGCCAATTAGGCCTGTACGTACTTGCCGTCGGTGATGACGTACGCCGTGGGCTCCTTCTGGACCTGGCCCTTATCGTTCCAGGTGAGCTTGCCGGTCAGACCGTCAACGGTAATCTTGAGCATAGCCTTGGACAGCTTCTCGGCGGCCTCGGTCGGGTCGGCGTCGACACCAAGACCGGCCTCCTTGAGGGCCTCGGCCACCGCGTGCACGCCGTCGTAGGCGTCGGCGGCAAACTGGTCGGGGGTATCGCCGTACTTATCCTTGTAAGCGTTGACGAAGTCGGCGTTCTTCTCGTCGTCGGCGGAGAACGGGGTCATGAGCAGCAGACCCTCGGCAAGAGAGGTATCGAAGCCCTCAACGCCCAGGATGCCGTCCATGCCGTCGCAGCCCATCATCTTGACGTCGTAGCCCATGTCCTTGGCGTTCTTGAGCAGGACGGACGCCGGCGTGTAGTAGATCGGCGCAAAGATCATGGTGGCGCCGGCCTGCTTGGCCTTGGTCAGCTGGTTCGTAAAGCTCGTGGCGGAGTCGTCCTTAAAGGTCTCCTCGTCAACAATCTCGAGCTTGGACTCAGCGGCCTGGGCCTTAAAGGAATCTGCGATGCCCGAAGAATAGGCGTCGCCGGAGTTATAGAACAGCACGAACTTCTCGTCCGCATACTTCTGCGCCAGGAACTTGGCAGCGTTGACACCCTGGTTGGGGTCGGTGAAGCAAACCTGGAAGACGCAATCCTTGCCGTCGGTGACGTCCTCGGAGGACGCGGACGGGGTGATCATGAACGTCTTGGGGTCGTTACCACACTCTGCGGCAACGGCAACCGACGCACCCGTGGTAGTCGGGCCGACGAGGGCCTGCATGCCCCAGTCGAGCAGGGTGTTGAAGGCGTTGACGGCCTTCTCGCCATCGGCCTGGTCATCCTCGGCCTTGCTGGCAAGCGGCAGCTCCTTGGTCGAAAAATCCTTGCAGCCAAGCTCGACACCCTGGGTAACGGACTTGCCGTAGGACGCGTTGGCGCCGGTCAGCGGGCCGATGGTGCCGATCTTAAACGAAGCGTCGCTCGAAGCGGAACCGCTGTCGCCGCCGTTGGAGGAGCAGCCAGCTAGAATGGACATCGCCCCCAGACCTGCTGCGCTCGCGATAACGCTCCTGCGATTCATAACAGGGTTCAATGACTTACCGGTGAGGCTCGACATGCGGCTCTCCTCTCAAATCTCGTCGGGTTTCGGTTACCCGACAGGCCATCCTTCGCCGTGTTCGGCGTTCGCAAAATAGTAGACGCTTTAGTTGAGAAAAGTGGCGATTATTTCAACTTTTCTTTTGCTTTGTCCATTTATCCATTTTTATGCGTATTTCTATCAGTTTATGCAGTTTAGCCACTTTATTATGTGAAAGTAATGTTTCTGTTCTGTTACAAGCGCCCTTGCCCTGAATAAAACGGCCTCACCGGTCTCGTTATATGCACTTAGGCGGAGATGTACTTGCCGTCCTGGATTACATAGGCTGTCCATGCCGTCGGCACCCATTAGTGTCATGTCGTAGCTCATGTCCTTGGCGTTCTTGAGCAAAACGGACGCTGGGGTGAAATAGATCGGGGCAAAAATAAGCGTTGCTCCGACAAGGAAACTCCTGCGGTTAAGTACGTTGTTGATGCTAAGCATGGTGCCCCCCTCTTCGCTGGCCGCAGTGCGGCCGTCTTGCGGTACGGGGCAAACCTCATGGTGCAAACGTTGACAGTTTGTTACGGAGTTCCGTTTGTAGCGAGCATGTTTCCAATGTTTCCGCAGCGTTTCGGGGGTGCCGTTTTGTGCGACTCCTGTTGCCTGGCGAGCACGCGCCCTCGGTTCACGCTAGAATGCACTCAACCTTTAAGCGGTTAATCCATCCATAAGATGCACGAAGGAGCTATCTATGAGCGAACCCCTGCGCACCGTGAACGTCGGTCTGATCGGTCTGGGAACCGTCGGCGGCGGCGTGGCCCGTCTGATCAAGAGCCACCACGATGAGTACCTGGCAGCCTACGGCATCGACCTTAAGCTGACCCGCGCCTGCGCGCTTGCTTGGGAGCAGGCCGAGGCGGCAGGCATTGAGCGCGAGGCCTTTACGAGTGACTGGCACGACGTCGTCAGCGACCCCGCCGTCGACATCGTCGTCGAGCTGATCGGCGGTGAGCATCCCGCAACCGAGATCTTCACCACTGCCTTTGAGCACGGCAAGCACGTCGTCTCTGCCAACAAAGCCCTACTGGGCCGTCACGTCGAGACGCTTGCCGAGAAGGCACGCGCGTGCGGCGTGCAGATTAAGTGCGAGGCCAGCTGCGGCGGCGGCATCCCCATCGTGAGCACGCTTGAGCACGACCTGGTGGGCAACAAGATCCTGACCATCGCCGGTATTCTCAACGGTACCACCAACTACATCCTGTCGCGCATGGACGCCGAGGGTGCCGATTACGCCGACGTGCTCGCCGACGCGCAGGCCAAGGGCTATGCCGAGGCCGACCCGTCCGCCGACGTCGACGGCTTCGACGCCGCCAGCAAAACGGCGATCCTCGCCTCCATCGGCTTTGGCACCCGTGTGACCACCGACGACGTATACCAGCAGGGCATCCGTACCATCGGCGCCGAGGACATCGCCCAGGCACGCGAACTCGGCTACACCATTAAGCTGCTCGGCATCGCCCGCAACACCGACGCCGGCGTCGACGTCCGCGTGCATCCCACGCTGATCCCCGCCGACCACATGCTCGCCAAGGTCAACGGCGCCATGAACGCCGTCTACGTGGTGGGTGACGCCGTGGGCGAAACCATGTTCTACGGTGCCGGCGCAGGCTCCTTCCCCACCGCAAGCGCCGTCGTGGGCGATATCCTGTCGCTCTCCGAGCAGATCAGCCGCGGCGTGGCTCCGCTTCCCGAGATTGAGCCCTATGGTCACAACCTCGCCTTTAAGCCCATGGACGAACTCCAGACCAAGTACTATGTGCGTCTGAAGGTCGCCGACCGCGTGGGCGCCCTGTCCGAGACGGTCGACATCTTTGCCAAGCACAACATCTCGATCTCGCTCATCAACCAGGTCGAGGACGGCAAGTCGGGCGTCAGCGATGCCTGCTCGGTCATCTTCCTGACGCACCGCGCACTCGAGAAGGACGTCCAGGCTGCCGCCGCCGAGCTTGCCAGTGTCGACTGCGTGGCCGAGGTCGCCAACGTCCTGCGTATCGAGGACGTCGAGGCCTGGACCGAAGGTGTTATGGCCAACTAATCCAACGCTTGCCTAGCAATACACGCTTTGAGGGCTCCCGTCCGATGTGGGACGGGAGCCCTTTTGTCTCCTGCCCCAAGCACAACGGCAGAGTACATTTGCGCGAACCGCTCATCGGTAACGCGGGCTACCGTTCACCGATATGCAGACGCGACCGATTCCGGCTACCGCTACGCTGTGCTGCGAATGTCCGCCCGCGATGAGAGGAAGCACCATGTTGCTCGAGGGCAAGAAAGCAATCATCACCGGAGGCACGCGCGGTATCGGCTATGCCATCGCCTGTCGCTTTATCGAGGAGGGCGCCGCCGTCACGGTCTTTGGCTCGCGTCAGGAGACTGCCGACGCCGCCGTTGAAAAGCTGGCCGCAGCCTATCCCGAGGCCAAGGTCTGGGGCCGCACCTGCGACCTCACCTCGCTCGAGGCCGTAACCGAGGCCTTTACCGAGGCAGCCGCCGACATGGGTGGCCTAGACACGGTCGTTAACAACGCCGGCATCTCCCAGCGCTCGCCGCTTCTGGAGTACACGGCCGAAGAGTTCGCCAAGGTCATGGACCTCAACGTCGTCGCCGTCTTTAACGGCCACCAAGCCGCTGCCAAGATTATGGCCGAGGCAGGCCACGGCGGCACCATCACCACCACGAGCTCGATGGTCGCCAAGTACGGTCAGCCCTCCGGCGTTGGCTATCCCACGTCCAAGTTCGCCGTCAACGGTATGGTCCAGTCGCTCTCGCGCGAGCTCGCCCCCATGGGCATTCGCGTCAACGCTGTCGCTCCCGGCGTGACCAAGACCGATATGGTCGCCAACCTTCCCGAAGAGGTCATCAAGCCCATCATCGCCACCATTCCGCTCGGCCGCATGGGCGAGCCCGAGGACGTCGCCAACGCCTTCGTTTTCCTAGCGAGCGACATGTCCTCCTATGTCACGGGCGCCGTGCTCCCCGTCGACGGAGCCGCCCGCTCTTAAGGGACCACAAGCCTCAGCTCCCAGCCTCAACATAGTCCAACAAAGAAGGCGCGCCGTCTGCATCAACTGCAGGCAGCGCGCCTTCTTCTGTTTGAAAGGGAAGCTGTGTCCCGGAATTCCGACTCAGACCGGGACGCAGCTTCCCTCAGGGCCATGTTTCGGAAAGAGCGCCCCGTTTTGAACGCCGATTCTGGGATACCGTTTCCGCAACGGGTCTCTCGCGGAAACTGCATCCCACTCTGAGCGCCCATTCCGGGACACAGTTTCCCAACGGCCCCCGTTTCGGAAACCACATCCCGTTCCGAGCCTTCAAAGCAGGACGCGGCTTCCCCGAGAGAGTATCGACTACTTGCCGTCGTCGTCCTCGGCTTCTTCTCTTGCATAGAGCTCCAGCATGCGGCGGCGGTATTCGCGCACGGCGAGCTTGGCGCGCTCCAGGCGGCGACGCTCGCGCGGAGTCAGCTCGGACGGGTCGACCTCGTCTCCATAGGTCTTATCGGCAAGAAGATGTGCCGCGTCCACAATACGGGCATCGATATGGCCGCTCGCCGCCTCGGCGGAAAGACGCTCGGCAATCGTATCGAGCGTAGGCAAGCCCTCGAATACGCGACCATGGCCATGCGAAGTCAGCAGCTCGTGCTCACGTGCGAGCAGGCTCGCCAAATCGTGATGGGCGCGCAGGATGTCGAGCGCATCGGATGGATGCTCGGCAACTTCTGCCACGGCGGCGACCGGCGCGGCGTCGACCACGCGGTAGAAGAGCTGCGCGAGCAACGGCATCAAGAACACCGTGATGGCACCGGCGGCAACCATGACCGACGCAATATCTTGCGACAGCGCGCCCGCGTTGACGGCAACGCTTGTCACGGCAACGATGATCGGCAGGGCCGTGGTGCAGTACAGGGCCACGGTAATGCGACCATACGCCGACACATCGCGCGTCGCAGGACAAATGCTCATAGAGATGAGAATGGGAACGGCACGAATAATCAACAACGCCACGATAAAGCCCACGAGCAGACCCGGGCGCGACGCCACGGCCGTCAGATTGATCTTTGCGCCCGATACGGTAAAGAATACCGGAATCAAAAAGCCGTAGGCCAGGCCGTCGAGCTTGGTCTCGAGCGTATGGTTGCCCTCGGGGATGATGTAGCGCAGGACAAAGCCGGCGGCAAAAGAACCCAACACGATGTCGAGATCAAAGACAGCCGAGAACGCCACGAGTGTGACCAGGATGAGCACCGTCAGGCGCACGAAGGTCTGCGACGTGGTATCGGCACGTTCCTCGACAAACGCAAAGAAGCGGCTGCCGACGCGCTTGGAGCGGCTCGGGACCACGGCCAGCAACACGCAGACCACCGCAAACAAGCCAAGGATCACAAGCGTTTGGATGCCGGTGCGGGCAGACAGCAGCACCGACATGGCAAGCACAGGGCCGAGCTCACCCCAAGTGCCATACGCGAGAATCGAGTCGCCCACGCGCGTGCCGGTGAGCGAGCGCTCACGCATGATGGGCACGAGCGTACCGAGCGCCGTCGAAGTGAGGGCAAGCGTCACGGCGATACCGTCGAAATGACTGACCGAGAACCACGGGGTAAAGCGTACGGCAAGCCAGGCGATACCAAACGTGACGACCCACGTCGCCAAGCCGTAGCGCCCCTCGACGCCCGTGATGCTCTTGGGGTCGATCTCAAAGCCGGCAAGCAGGAACAAGAAGGCCAGGCCCAGCTCGGACACAAGCGAGACCTCGGCATCTACATGGATGACGCCGAGCATATGGGGTCCCAGCACCGCGCCGAGCACGAGCAAAAAGACCGTCTCGGGAACGGGTTTTCCGGGAATCGCCGAGGCGATAAAAGGACTCGCAAAGGCCACGAGTGCGATGATGGCGAGCGAAACGAATGCCATGTGATGCCTTTCTCTTGTTTGCGCTTCACTGTAGCACCCTCGCCGTCCTCAACGCGCCGCGAGCTGTCGTATCATAGTGAGGTTTACAAACATGTGGCTCAAGGCGACCGCGAGGCTTGTCCCGTAAACCGACCGCTGCCGCATACCGTACCGTACGCCCAACCGATCAGGAAGGCAGGAACCAATGGTCTCTCGTATCTACGTGGAGAAGAAACCCGGGTTCGACGTCGAGGCTCAGCAGCTCAAGGGCGAGCTGACCGAAATTCTCGGCATCAAGGGCATCGAGGCCCTGAGGATCATCAACCGCTACGACGTCGAGGGCATCGACGAGGAGCTTTTCCGCTCCTGCGTGCCGACCGTCTTTAGCGAGCCCCAGGTCGATGTGACCTACGACGAACTCCCCGCAAGCGATGGCGCCGTCTTTGCCGTCGAATTCCTGCCTGGCCAGTTTGACCAGCGCGCCGACTCCGCCAGCGAGTGCGTGCAGCTCATCAGCCAGGGCGAGCGCCCCGCCGTGCGCTCCGCCAAGGTCTATATGATCTCGGGCGCTCTGGACGAGGCCGCCATCGATGCCATCAAGCACTACGTGGTGAACCCCGTCGAGGCGCGCATCGCCTCGCTCGACCTGCCCGAGACGCTGTACATGGAGACTCCCGAGCCCCAGCCCGTCGAGGTGCTCGACGGCTTCCGCAAGCTCGACGAGGCCGGCCTTGCCGCCTTTATCGCCGATCGCGGCCTTGCCATGGACGCGGCAGACATCGCCTTCTGCCAGCAGTACTTCCGCGATGAGGACCGCGACCCCACCATCACCGAGATCCGCGTGATCGACACCTACTGGTCCGACCACTGCCGCCACACCACCTTCGGCACCGTCCTGGACGACGTGACGATCGACGACGCCGTGGTGCAGCAAGCCTTCGACCGCTACATGGAGATGCGCCACGAACTCGGCCGCGACGCCAAGCCCGTCTGCCTCATGGACATGGGCACCATCGGCGCCAAGTACCTTAAGAAGACCGGCGTCATGACCGATGTCGACGAGTCCGAGGAGATCAACGCCTGCACCGTCAAGGTGAAGGTCGATGTCGACGGCGAGGACCAGGACTGGCTGTTCCTGTTTAAGAACGAGACCCACAACCACCCGACCGAGATCGAGCCCTTCGGCGGTGCCGCCACCTGCGTGGGCGGCGCCATCCGCGACCCGCTCTCGGGCCGCAGCTACGTGTACCAGGCCATGCGTGTCACCGGCGCCGGTGACCCCACCGTCCCGGTTTCCGAGACGCTCGAGGGCAAGCTGCCGCAGCGCAAGCTCGTGACCACTGCCGCCGCCGGCTACTCCAGCTACGGCAACCAGATCGGCCTTGCCACCGGTCAGGTCAACGAACTCTATCACCCCGGTTACGTGGCCAAGCGCATGGAGGTTGGCGCCGTCGTGGGCGCTACCCCGGCAAACCACGTTCGTCGCGAGTGCCCCGCCCCCACCGACAAGATCATCCTGCTGGGCGGCCGCACCGGCCGCGATGGCATCGGTGGCGCCACCGGCTCCTCCAAGACCCAGAACACCGAGTCCATCGAGACCTCGGGTGCCGAGGTCCAGAAGGGCAACGCCCCTGTCGAGCGCAAGCTGCAGCGTCTGTTCCGCCGCGGCGACGCCTGCCGTCTGATCAAGCGCTGCAACGACTTTGGCGCCGGCGGCGTCTCGGTCGCCGTGGGCGAGCTTGCCGACGGCCTGTATGTCGACCTGGACACCGTGACCAAGAAGTACGACGGCCTGGACGGCACCGAGCTCGCTATCTCTGAGTCCCAGGAGCGCATGGCCTGCGCCGTCGCCGACGGTGACGTCGAGGAGTTCATGGGCTACGCCGCCGAGGAGAACCTGGAGGCGACCGTTATCGCCGAGGTTACCGCTGAGCCGCGCATGCGCATGGCCTGGAACGGCGTCGCTATCGTCGACCTGTCCCGCGAGTTCCTCAACTCCAACGGCGCACCCAAGCACCA
This sequence comes from uncultured Collinsella sp., assembly GCA_958421035.1. Classification (GTDB taxonomy): domain Bacteria; phylum Actinomycetota; class Coriobacteriia; order Coriobacteriales; family Coriobacteriaceae; genus Collinsella. The sequence goes on from CATZKS010000027.1 coordinate 11,916, forward strand.
GGTCGCCCACGTGTGCGCCCGTAGCGTGTGGCAGCCCAGCTGGGCCGGCACCACGCTCGCCGAGCGCATGACCTCGCTCGTCACCGACCTCAACGTCGCTTCCAACAAGGGCCTTTCCGAGCGCTTCGACTCCACCATCGGCGCCGCGACCGTGCTCATGCCCTTTGGCGGCAAGACGCAGCTCACCCCCAGCTCGGCCATGGTCGCCAAGTTCCCCGTGGGCGGCGAGACCACCACGGCGAGTGCCATGGCATGGGGCTTCAACCCCTATCTGATGGAGGCCGACCAGTTTGCGGGCGCCTACCTGTCCGTGGTCGAGTCCATCGCCAAGCTCGTGGCTGCCGGCTTTGAGCACAAGCGCGCCTATCTCTCCTTCCAGGAGTACTTCGAGCGTCTGCGCACCGAGGCCGAGCGCTGGGGCAAGCCCACGGCAGCCGTCCTGGGCGCCCTCATGGCCCAAGTCGACCTGGGTGCCGGCGCCATCGGCGGCAAGGACTCCATGAGCGGTTCGTTTGAGGACGAGACCGGCGAGCTCAACGTTCCGCCGACCCTGATCAGCTTCGCCGTCGCCGTGGGCAAGGCCGCCCGCGCCGTCTCGCCCGAGTTCAAGGGCCTCACGCACCGCGTCGTCCGCATCGCCCCCGCCACCTATGGCGAGGACTACCGTCCCGACGCCCAGCAGTTGCTCGCCGCGTTTGACGCCGTCGAGGCGCTCACTGCTACCGGCAACGCCCTGGCCATATCCACGCCCGGCTACGGCTGCGGCGCCGAGAGCCTCTTTAAGATGTGCGTCGGTAACCAGATCGGTATCGAGCTTGCCGAGGATGTAGACGTGGAGAGCCTCTTCACCCCGCTCTACGGCAGTTTTATCGTCGAGCTCGCCGAGGACGCCGAGCTGCCCGAGGTCGCCGACGGCGTTGTCGTCGAGCCCCTGGGCACCACCGTCGAGGGCTATGTCATCGACACCGGCTCCGAGGTCATCGAGCTCGCCGAGCTCCAGGAGGCCTGGGAGAGCGGCATCGAGGGCGTCTTCGCCTACCGCAGCGCCGGCGAGACCCCCGAGGTCGAGACCATCGACTTCCGCGCCAAGGATATCCACGTGTACGGCGGCGCCAAGATCGCCCGCCCGCGCGTGATCATCCCCGTGTTCCCCGGCACCAACTGCGAGTACGACAGCGCCCGCGCCTTCCGTGCCGCCGGTGCCGAGGCCGACACCTTCGTGATCAACAACCTCACGCCCGAGGCCGTCGCCGAGAGCACCCACGAGCTTGCCCGCCGCATCCGTGCAAGCCAGATCGTTATGATCCCCGGCGGCTTCTCGGGCGGCGACGAGCCCGACGGCTCTGCCAAGTTCATCACGGCGTTCTTCCGCGCTCCCGAGGTCACCGAGGCAGTCCGCGACCTGCTCAAGGCCCGCGATGGCCTGATGCTGGGCATCTGCAACGGCTTCCAGGCCCTGATCAAGCTCGGCCTGGTGCCCTACGGCGACATCGTCGACGCCACGCCCGATGCGCCCACGTTGACGTTCAACACCATCGGTCGCCACCAGAGCCGTCTGGTGCGCACCCGCATCTCGTCCAACTTGTCCCCGTGGCTGTCGCAGTGCAGCCTGGACGACCCCTATACCGTCGCCATCAGCCACGGCGAGGGCCGCTTTGTCGCCAATGACGAAGTGCTCGCCCAGCTGATCGCCAACGGCCAGGTCGCCACGCAGTACGTGGGCGAGAACGGCAAACCCAGCATGGACCTTTCCGTCAACCCCAACGGCTCCGCACTCGCCATCGAGGGCATCACGAGCCCCGACGGCCGTGTCCTGGGCAAGATGGGCCATGCCGAGCGTCGCGGCGACAACCTGTACTGCAACGTGCCCGAGCATGTCCCCGGCGACAAATTCATGCCGATCTTTGAGAGCGGCGTAGCCTACTTCGCTTAATACGTTCCCATCGGGTACAATCCCCTCGGGTAACAACACCCGCCACCGGCACGCCCGGTGGCGGGTTCTTTTTTGCTTCGCGCGTATAGGAGAAGAACATCATGGAAAGCCGCAAGCCGTATCTCGCCACCCTGCCCGGACTCATCCTGGGCTGTCTCGTTTGCTGCGCGCTCTGGGGCTCCGCCTTCCCCTGCATCAAGATCGGCTACGGCCTCTTTGGCATCCCGGCGCACGACAGCGCCTCGCAGCTGCTCTTCGCCGGTCTGCGCTTCACCCTTGCCGGCATGCTGGTCATTGTTGGCATGAGCGTGGCCCAGCGCCGTCCGCTCGTTCCGCAAGCGCGTGATATCAAGCCCATATGTATCCTGTCGCTCTTCCAGACTATCGGGCAGTACTTCTTTTTCTACCTGGGACTCTCGCGCGCCAGTGCCATGTCGAGTTCCATCATCGAGGCCAGCGCCAACTTCCTAGCCATCCTCTTTGCCGCTCTGGCGTTTCGCACCGAGAAGCTCAATACGGCCAAGGTGCTCGGCTGCGTACTGGGCTTTGCCGGCGTCGCGCTCGTCAACCTTTCGGGCGCGGACGGCACCTTTGGCTTTACGCTCGACGGCGAGGGTTTTATCCTGGCCTCCACCGTCGCGGGTGCCCTTTCGACCTGCCTGATCGGCATCTTCTCGCGCGAGCACGACGGCGTCTTGCTTGCCGGGTGGCAGTTCTTGGTCGGCGGCCTGGCCCTCACCGCCATCGGCTTTTTGATGGGTGGCGCGCTCTCCCCCACGGCGATTGCCCCCGCCATCACGCTCATCATCTACATGGCGCTTATCTCCGCGGTCGCCTACTCGCTGTGGTCGCGCCTGCTTGCCGTCAACCCCGTCAGCCGCGTCTCGGTCTTTGGGTTTATGAACCCCGTCTTTGGTGTGCTGCTGAGCGCGCTACTGCTCGGCGAGGGTGCTGGCACGAGCCCCGTTACCGTCATCGTTGCCCTGCTATTGGTCTGCGGCGGCATCATCATCGTCAACAAACCCAAAAAAGCCTAGCGAGCTACCCTTATTTAGCAGAGAGGATTCACATACTTTAGCTTAATGGAGTACATCAGTGAGCTGAGGGCCGCCACGCACGCAAGCGTGCACCCCTTTTCCTAGCGTATCTGGACGCCGGCTTTCTTTTTCTCGGCCTTGACGCGGTAGAGCTCCGCATCGGCAGCGCGAAGTAAGTCTTGCCAGGTATCAACACTATCGCCGACCCGCGCGTAACCGATGGACATCCGCAATGCATACGGCACCTCGGCACGAGCGAGCTCGTCGTTAATCGCCGAACACAGGTCTATGATGTCCTGTTCCGCCGCAGCCTTCTGGAGCACCACGAACTCATCGCCGCCATAACGTGCGATAAAACCACCAGACGCCGAGCAGACCTCTTTGAGCGTAGCAGATATGACCTGGAGAGCATGGTCGCCCTCCACATGTCCATAGCGATCGTTAATCAGCTTAAAGCCGTCGGCGTCCATCATAAGCAGATACACATCATCGGCCTGATCAGCACCCGAGAACAGCGACAGCATATAGGTCTCAAAACGGTTGCGATTGTTAAGGCCAGTCAACGGGTCGGTCGAGATCAGCTGCTCCTGACAGATGATATAGAGCAGCAACATGCTAATCATTATGCCGACACAAAGGCCAGGCACCGAGTATACGATCTGAAAGGTACCGCCCACCAGAGCGGGAACCGCAAAAAAGGCGAGGGTGCGATAAATGGCCTTCTTTTGCAGGCTTTCGACTTTTCGAGCCTGAATAAAGGCATGCAAGGACGTATATATGACGTAGCAGTAGCTAACGATAGGCTGAATCATATAAAGCGCTCCGCGACGATATACGCCCCGCGCATCGATATAGAACATAGCGTGCGTCCAGTAGCTGGTAAATGCCAGAACGACCACCAATGCGGTTGGCAACGTTAAAAGTACCACCCTATAGGGCGTGGTCAGGAGCCGTGAGCCCTGCATCGTCTCGGAATAGAAAAACCAAATGAGGCACGCGATGGCGAACAGCGAAAACGAAACCGCGTTGGAAATCCAGTTGGCCGTGATGCCTACAGGAGTGCTCACGCCGTCCGAGAGCGTCCAGATCATATCGAAGAAAATGTAGGCAGCAGACGTGTAGCCCAGCATGCTAAACAAAAGCTGCTGGGTGCTCGAGAACAGGGAGCGACGGCTTCGTACGGCAAGTCCGATAAGAATAATCATGCACAGCAGGAATATCTCGATCTTGAGTGCCTTTACCACTAGACGCCCTCCCTTCAATATCCAAGTGGCCAGAATCGCCCAATTCGAATCTGGGCAACAAACACCCCCTACTCCGCAGGAGTAAGGGGAATAATAGCAGAGCGACCGAACGTCACTGCAAGACAGCTCTCGTTCGGGCGCTCAAACGGCGCGAGTTGCACGCCGGAATCATTGATGGGTATCGATTGCTACTCGCCATCGATGTCGGTCGCGACAGCCTCTTCGATGGCCTCGACACCGGCAGGCGACAGGTCTTCCTTGCTCTGGCAGAACTTCTTATCGACCCAGCCGGTCAGAATCGGGGCCATGATTGCCGTGATGATGACGGCAGTGGCGATCTGCGCATACGCGGTGGGCGCAAGCTCGGCATAGCGCGGAGCGACCTCGGCGAGGGCGACCGGCGTGGTCATGGCCGTGCCGGCAATGGTGGAACATGCCACAGCCGCCTTACCATTGCCGCCACACAGGCGCTCGAAGGCAAAGGTAATGGGACCGACGATAAAGAGCGTGATGAGGCCCAGCAGGATGCCCGAAATGCCACCGGCGATGAAGCTCGAAAGGCTCATGGACGCACCGAGCTGAAAACCAATTACAGCGATCGCGGGATTGGCGCCGGGAACCAGCAGGTTCTTGATAAACGGGAACAAGTTGCCCAGGACCATGCCGATAACAAGCGGCAGGATGGATCCGATGATGGTGCCGACGGGGATGTTGGCGAGACCCGAAACACCAAGGATGATCATCGTGACGGCGGGGCCGGCCGTAAAGAACAGGATACCGACAGCGCCCTGCTCGGACTCATCGCCGAACTCGCCCATGATGCCCGTATAGAGCGCCATGTTGCAAAACGTAATGCCGCCGATGATGGAAACCGAGCTCAGGCCTAAAAAGTTATCGTTAAAGAAGTACGCGACGCCCAGACCCAGCGCGGCTGCCACTACAAGCTTAGGAATCAGCACGACGATGCCGGTCTTGATGGCGCCCGGCGTGGACTTAAAGCTGATGCCGGCGCCCACGAACAGCAAGATCGCGGCAACGATGGTGTTGGAGCCGCCGCGGCAGGCAGCCGTAAAGAAGCCGCCGACCTCAAAGACCTGCGGGCAGAAGGTATTGAGCAAAAGGCCGACGATCATCGGATAGATCATGATGTCGCCCGGGATGCGCGGTACCTTGAATTTCTTTTGCTCGCTGGCGGTCGCTTCCTGTGCCATGAAACCCCCATTTCCGCTGACGCAGAACAAAAGCCCACGTCACGCTTTGCTACAGTAAAGTTTGACCATGGTACCAGAAGAAGCAGACCGCCTCGGTGAGAAATTCGATTCGTTAGGCCGGGACGATAACGCGTCCTGCTCCTATACGAGGCTCAAAACGATATAGAACACGATGCCCGAAACGCAGCACCACAACATCGACTTTGTCTTGATTGCCACCGCCACGACGCCGGTGGCCGCAATCCAGGGAACCAAGGCAGGCCAGAGTCCCGCGTCGAACGCGCCGGGGTTCACCAAGTCGTTGGCGACCAGCGCGGCAAAGGCAGCGGGCGGGATATAGCCCAGGGCCTCGGTAATGCGGGGCGACAGGGTCCGCCCGCGCAAGGCGAACGCCGGCGCGATGCGAAAGAACGCGATAGCAGCCCACGACGACAGCCACAGAACCAAGAACTCGTTAGCGGGCATCGCGGGCACCTCTTCCGTCAAATACAGCATCGCACGCCAGCGCAATGGCAATGCCGACCACGACGCTTGCCGGCACGGCAATATTCGCGAGGCCCAAGAACTTGCAGACGGCGACGGACACCGCGCCCGAAACCGCCGCGACAACGTTACCGCGCGACAGCCGCTGCGAAAAGAGCAGGCAGATAAAGAGCGAGGTGCAGACAAAGGCTGCAATGGCGGTGGGAACATCGACAACGGCGCCGACGATGGCGCCCATCGTACACGAAACGCCCCATGTTGCGATGAGGATTACGTTGAGCACAAAGGACTCGCGCGGGCCCCAATCCTCCCCTTCAACCAACTTGGCAAGCGAGATGCCATATGCCTCCTCGGTAAGTGTCGCGGCAACAGCCAGCGTCTGACGCTTCGAGGCACCCCTCAGATGCGGTGCGATCGATGCCGAGTAAAGCGCAAAGCGCGAGGAGATTGCGGCGACGCTCGCGACGATCGATGCTGCAGGCACACCCGCCAGCCACAGGTTGCAGATCATAAACTGGCCGCTGCCCGTCACAAACGTACTGCTTAGAGCAAAGACCATCCAGGGCTCCATTCCCGTCTGCCCCATGATCATTCCGCACGGCGCGCCTATTGCAACATAGGTAAGCATCACTGGCCAGACGGTTCTAACGATTTTGAGCACCATACGTTTCTCATCCTGACAAGGTCTCCGAGCCGCATGTAGCGACACGGCAGAATCATCATCCGGCAGCAACCGAGTTCACCTACAATTGCCACCGGATCGAAAGACACAACTTTTTAGGAAGTCATTATGACAGCTATCGATCGAGACCGGGCGCGCGCGGCCTTCAAAAGCTACACCGATGCCTACGACGCCACCAACCCACGCATCGCGCTCAAAATCGAGCATACGTACCACGTGGCCGAGGCATGCGATGCCGTAGCGCGCGAGCAGGGCTGGTCGTCAGAAGATATTGACCTGGCATGGCTTTGCGGCCTGCTACACGATATGGGCCGCTTTGAGCAGCTGCGACGCTGGGACACCTTTAAGGACGCCGAGAGCATGAGCCATGCGGCGCTGGGCATCGAGGTCCTCTTTGG
>CATZKS010000028.1 GCA_958421035.1 uncultured Collinsella sp.
GCGTGGGCGACGGCATCGGCATAGGCGTTCTTGCCGCGCTCGCGCAGCAGGTTCTCGAGCGAACGGTCGGGCTGGAAGTAGCTCAGCAGCTCGGGCTTACCGGGAGAGGTAACGATGATGGCGTCGTCGACCTCCTCGGGGTCGAGTGCCTCCTCAACGACATACTGGATGACCGGCTTGTCGAGCACCGGCAGCATCTCTTTGGGCGTGCACTTAGTGCCAGGTAGAAAACGCGTGCCAAGGCCGGCGGCGGGGATGATTGCCTTCATGTTATTCAAGGATCCTTTCGCAGGCGCAGAATGCGCCCTATGCGTGCGGCACGGCGGCCGCAGACCAAATTGCGATACCGAAGTATCTTACCGCCGGAGACATACGCCGCCGTAAGGCAAACGCAATTCTTCAGCAGGTCAACGCAAATTATTGCTCGAATGGTGCAATTTTACGCCCCAGCGGTAACGGGATTGGCACGGCGAAGACAACGGTGTTCTGCGTGCCGAGCAATGGGAATGAGGGGCCAAAACAAAAAAGACGGGGCTCGCAATGCGAACCCCGTCTGCAAAGAAATCTGGCGAGAGAGCCTGATTACTTGAGGGTGACAGCAGCGCCAGCAGCCTCGAGCTTCTCCTTGGCAGCCTCGGCGTCCTCCTTCTTGGCACCCTCGAGAACAGCCTTGGGAGCGCCCTCGACGACCTCCTTGGCCTCCTTCAGGCCAAGGTTGGTGAGCTCACGGACGGCCTTGATGACCTGGATCTTGTTGTCGCCGAAGCCCTCGAGCACGACGTCAAACTCGGTCTTCTCCTCGGCCTCAGCAGCGCCAGCAGCGGGAGCGGCGACAACAGCGGCAGGAGCAGCGGCGGAAACGCCGAAGGTGTCCTCGATAGCCTTGACGAGCTCGGAAGCCTCGAGAAGGGTCATTTCCTTAAGAGCATCGATGATCTCATCGGTGGTAAGCTTAGCCATTTCTAAGTCCTTTCGGTTTCCGTGCGAATGCACGGAGATCAGTTAAAACACGGCGCGAATGCGCCAGGGGTGCGGCGTTGCCGCCGCGGGTGAAAACAGCGACTAGGCTGCCTTCTGCTCGGAGACCTGCTGGATCGAACGAGCGAGACCAGAGGAAACGCCGTTGACGCAGACAGCGATGTCGCGAGCGAAACCGGAGATGAGACCGGCGATCTGGCCGAGAAGCTGATCCTTGGTGGGCAGCTCGGCGATAGCCTTAACATCATCAGCGGAAACGGCCTTGCCGTCGGAGATACCGCCCTTGATCTCAAGGACGCCCTTGGACTTAGCGGAGAAGTCCTTAAGGGTCTTAGCGGCCTCGACCGGCTCGGTCTCGTAGAACACATAAGCGACGGGGCCGGCGAGGATCTCGTCGAGCTCGGGCTGCTCCTGGTTCTTGAGGGCGATCTTGACCAGGTTGTTCTTGTAGACCTTCATCTCGGCGCCGCACTCGCGAAGCTGATGACGCAGCTCCTGAGCCTGCTTAACCGTCAGACCGTTGTAGTTGACGACGAACAGACCGGCGTTCTCGGCGATACGGGACTCGATCTCTGCAACCTTGTCGATTTTGTACTGCTGGGGCATGAATTACACCTCCTCGAATTCTTTCCGGGCACGGTCCGCCACAAGGACGTGACGGGGGCATGTCCAAAAAGAAAGCCCCCGCGCTGCATGAGCGACGGGGGCGAGAAGACATATCTACTCGACCACCTCGGCTGGCGGGATATCCCATTAAGCTCGCGGGCAATGCCCGTTTGCACCGGCTGTCTCTGGCAGCGGATTCGTGCGTGAACCGAAAGTATTATGGCGGGGACCCCGGCGTCGGTCAACGGAAAACCGGGCTGCACACAATTCCACCATCCGGCACGCTCCGCCGAAGGCCAGGCGCAAGGTTTTCGCTCGGTCAAGTCCTGGGCTCGCACGAAGGCCACATTAAGTGGCCTTCGGCTCGTGCGGAATCTACGAAAACCTTGCGCCTGGCCTTCGGCGGCGCGGCCTGCGTCAACTATGGGGCAGCCCGGTTTTCCGTTGGCCGGCGCGCCCCACTCATAATGCTTGGGTCGGTAGGCTGATGTGTTGCGTCCCGTTGGGCTATAAGGTTGAAATGAAGGTGGACAGGCAATTTAGGCCTTCGTCCAGATTTTTGTCGGAAACGCAGTAGCTTAGGCGGATGTGGCCTTCGGTTCCGAAACAGTCGCCTGGGACTAGGGCTACGTTTGCTTCTTTGATGGCTTTGATGCAGAAGGCTTCGCTTGTTAGGCCGAATTGTTTGATGCTCGGGAAAGTGTAGAAGGCTCCTGCGGGCTCTACTACGTCGAGGCCCATGGCGTTTAAGGCTGCGAGTACACGTTTGCGACGAGCTCGGTAGACTTTGAGCATGGGGGTTGGGTCGACGGTCAGGGCTCGGGCTGCGGCGTCCATTTCGAAGGAGACGGCACTCGATACTAAGTATTGGTGAGCCTTGGCGATCTCGGCGATGACGGGTGCCGCTGCCGCGAGCCAGCCCAGGCGCCAGCCGGTCATGGACCAGGGCTTGGAGAAGCTCTCGATGATGACCGTCTGTTCACGCAGCTCCGGGTGACGCTGGGCAAAGCGCTCGTAGCCGTCCACGTAGACCAGGCGGTTGTATACGTCGTCGCAGATCACGTAGATGCCCGCCTGCTCTGCCACGTGTGCCACGGCGTCGAGCGATGCCGCGTTGAGGATACAGCCCGTAGGATTGTTGGGCGAGCAGATGACGATGGCCTTGGTCGCCGGCGTCACGCAAGCGCGAAGCGCTTCCTCATCGATCTGGAATTGCGAGGGCTCCGTATCCAAAAAGACCGCCTTGGCGTGGTTGGCCACGACGATGCTCTCGTACAGGCCAAAGGCAGGCGTGGGAATAATGACCTCGTCGCCGGGGTTGAGCATAGCCATGAACGTTGCCGACAGGGCCTCGGTCGCACCGTCGGTCAGGATGACCTCGTCGGCCGAAAACATAAGGCCCGCGTCCCCCATGTAGGCAGACAGCGCCTCGCGCAGGGCGGGGCGACCGTTGTTGGGCGGATAGTGTGTGTCGCCGCGACCCAGCGCGGCGGTCACCTCGGCGCTAATCACATCGGGCGTGGGAAAATCGGGCTCGCCGAGCGCGAGCGCAATGCATCCTGGGCGCTGGGCAGCGAGCGCGTTAATCCGACGGATGCCGGAGGGCTTAAGCGTGGCAAGCGAGGTATTCATGGGCAGGCGCATGGCGTTCCTTTCGTAAGGGTTGCACTAGGATAGCGCGGCGAGGCACCGTCAGACGGTGTAACCTAAACGGAAACGAGCCGGAAAGGAGATGGCATGGAGACGACCGCGCGCGGCGACGTACCAAAAGCGCTGCACACCATTGCGTATATCAGTATTCCCAATAGCGCCGATCTTGATTTTTTGCTCTGGGACCTGCAGGATGCCATCGCCGCCTATGCGCAGCTTTCCGGCACCGCACTCCCCCGCCCGGTCGACTTGAAGGCAAATGACGCCGGCAGCGTTGCCGATGGCATCGTGCTGGCCATTGAAGATGTGGCTGACGATGAGACGTTGACAGCCATCGAGCAGGCGCTTGAGCGCTTTGGCGGTACGGGAACGCGCGTCTATGCCGCGATTCGAGCCGCACAAAAGGGCACTGAGCAGGCGCGTGGGACCGCCGTTCGCCTGCACAAGGCATGTGAGCGCCATGGCCAATTGTGGTGTGGCGGCGTTGCCATCTGCGCCGGCAGCGGCATCGCAGCGCTTCGCCATTCCCCACGCATGGGTCTCTTGCGTCGACCATTTTCGGAAGCGATGGATAAGCTTGTGGGCGCTGTGCGCATGGGCTGCTCCGTCAAGCATGCACAGCGACTTGGCGGCGGCAATGCCGCCAACGTCGACGCCGACGGCATGGTTTGCGCCGAGCCAGCCGTGCCCGCGCCGATCTGGCGAGGCGCTCTGAAACGTCTGGGCGCCCACGCTCAAACAAAAATCTAAATTAAATAACAGCCCAGTCAACGGCTTCGTGCCAACGCTCAACAAGACGCTCCAGACGCCAGGCGGCATTGGCGGGACTTGTCGAGGGCAGGACGATGGCAGGCAGCCCCGTCCGATCTTGCAAGTAGCGTTTGTAGAGTCGCCCCGCCGTACCGCCGTTACAGACAACGACCTCGATCGACGCGGCATCGGTAATGCGCTCGATATGTGCCGGCACAACGTTGCGGATGCTCGCGTCGCTCGAGCCCTTAATGTCGCAGCTCTCGATTGCATCCCACAGGGCCACGCCGCCGTTCAGCAGCATGGATCTCTTGGCGGCAATGGAGGCATCGAGCGTCGTGGGCTCACCGCTTGCCAAAGGGTCGCCCTCGTTGGGCGGCACAGGCACACCGAGGCACGCGGCCATCACGCGCCAAAAGCGATTCTGAGGGTTGCCGTAATAAAAGGCATTGGCGCGCGACAGCACTGAGGGAAACGATCCGAGCACCAAAACGCGCGAACACTCGTCAAACACGGGCTCAAACCCATGCTCAATATGCTGATAGCCCTCGTCCGGCGCAGTCATGAATTAGGCCCTCAACAGATAGCGCACTTCGTAGGGCGCAAGCTCAAGGGAGCCCGTCAGCTCGACCGTGGGCACGCTGTCGGCAAGCAGGTCGACGAAGGAGCCGTTGAGTTCGCCGGCACCAAAGGTATAGGGCTCGTTCACGGCATTGACCGCCACGAGCACCGTCGCATCGTCGCAGGCGCGCTCGAACAGCAGCTGTTTATTCTGGATCACCACGTTGCGATAGGCACCGTAGTTGAGAGCACGGGCCGCCGCATCGTCTGTCGAGCGCAAGTGCGCGAGCTGCTTGACAAATGCCGTCAGCTCGTTGGGCGCAGGCTCATCGAGCGCAGGACGCAGCGCCCAATCGCCATCGGGGCCGCCCTTTTCGCCGGCAATCCCCCACTCGCTGCCGTAGTAGAGGCACGGAATGCCCGGCATACCAAAGAGCATGCCGTAGGCGGGGCGCAGGCAGGACTTGTCGGTAAGGATGCTCGCCAGACGCGGCACATCGTGGTTGTCGACAAACGACAGCAGATGCTTGCCACGATAAATGCACCACGGGTCACCGCCAAACTGGCGATGCAGCGAGTGGGCAATCTCGAACATGTTGACCGAGTTAAAGCTGGAGTACAGGCCCTTGTAGCACTCGTAGTTGGTGCAGGAGTCGAGCATCTCGTCGTTGACGATCTGGTTGTAGTCGCCGTGAAGCGTCTCGCCGATCAGCACGAAGTCGGGCTTGAGCTCACGGGTAAAGGAGTGTAGGCGGCGCATAAAGTCGCGGTCAAGCATATAGGCAACGTCCAGGCGCAGGCCGTCGATGCCAAAGACCTCGGCCCAGCGACGCACGGACTCAAGCAGGTAATCGACCACGGCGGGGTTTTGCAGGTTGAGTTTCACAAGCTCAAAATGGCCCTCCCAGCCCTCGTACCAAAAGCCATCGCCATAGCAGGAATCGCCGTCAAAGCTAATGTGGAACCAGTCCTTGTACGGCGAGTCCCACTTGCGCTCCTGCACATCGCGGAAGGCCCAAAAACCGCGGCCGACGTGGTTGAAGACGGCATCGAGCACCACGCGGATGCCATGGGCATGCAGCGTGTCGCATACGGCGGCAAAGTCGGCGTCCCCACCCAGGCGACGGTCGATATGGCGCAGGCTGCGTGTATCGTAGCCGTGGCTATCAGATTCGAGCGGTGGGTTGATGAGCACAGCGCCAACGCCGAGTTCCTGCAGGTAGTCGGCCCATTGGGCGACCTTCATGATAGGAGCATCGGGGTTGGGCGCGGCGTTGGCAGCCTGGGCGAGCTCATCCTCGGCAACGGGCGCGGCGTTTTCGCGCGGAGCCCCGCAAAAGCCCAGCGGATAGATCTGATAGAACGTCGTCTCGTATGCCCACATAACAGCCTCCCGGTAAGCTCAACACAACGACATCCATTGTATGCCCAGCTTGTATCCTCTCCCCCAAAATAAGTTGCGGTGGAATAGTTCCTGTCTGGGCCTTCAGAAGCCTTAAACAGGAACTATTCCACCGCAACTGATGAGGGGACGTGATTAGGCGACGGGCTTGGCGCGGCGGATGGCTGGGAACATCACCGTGATGGCGAGGATAACGCCCACGACGGCAATCGACCCGCCCGCGAAGCCGATCCAGGCGATACCGGGACCCGAAACCACGGCTCCGCCGATCGCGGTACCCGTGCCAATGCCCAGATTGAACAGGCCCGAGAAGATCGACATGGCGACGGCCGACGAATCTGCCGGCGTGTGCTTGATGAGCTCGGCCTGAAACGCCACGTTAAAGGCCGTGGCGCAGCAACCCCACAGTGCGCAGACGGCAAGCACTGTCACGAGCGACGATGCGGCCGGCCCCATGAGCAGCAGGGCCACCGGCACGCCGGAGAGCGTGATAGCCAAGAACGGGAAGCGATGCCCATCGAACAGGCGGCCGAACAGCCAGCTTCCGAGCAAACCAGAGCAGCCAAACGCCGTCAGCGTCATGGTAATGGCGCCCGCATCGACGTGCGCGACCTGCGCCAGGAAGGGCTCGATATAGCTGTAGCTTGCGTAATAGCCGGTCGCCATGAAGACCGTGACTGCGTAGAGCGCGATGAGGAGCGGGTTCTTGAGCAGCTCGGGCAGTTGCTTGACGGTAAAGCGCTCACCCGCCGGCATGGCCGGGAACACCGCTGCCTGGTAGACGGCCGCGATGGCTGAGAGGCCCCCGACCACGGCAAACGTCATGCGCCAGCCCACGGCCAAGCCAATGGCGCGACCGAGAGGCAGGCCAAAGATCTGCGCGATGGACGAGCCCGTAGCGATCATGCTGATGGCGAGCGCGCCGTGGCGAGTGTCGACCAGGCGCGAGGCCATAATCGAGGCGACTGACCAGAACACGGCATGTGCGCAAGCGACCACCAGGCGCGCGCAGACCAGGATGGGATAGGTCGGCGCCACAGCGGACAGGAACTGACCGAGCGAGAACACGGCCAGCACGCCCAGCAGCATCCGCTTGAACTCAAAGCGCGAGGCGAACACCATGAGCGGCAGCGACAGCAGCATGACGCCCCAGGCATAGACCGAGATCATGATGCCCGCCTGGGCCTCGGTGAGCGAGAACGACGCGGCGATATCAGTCAAAAGGCCGATGGGCATAAACTCCGACGTGTTGAACACGAACGCACAGCAGGTGAGCCCGACGAGTGGGAGCCACTGCTTGAGCGTGATGCCGTCTTGCCTTGTCTGAGTCATATATAACGTCTCCAATCGTTTTGAGCGGAGGCGATTATATAGCAACGGCCCCGCATCCGTCAGTACAGATGCGGGGCCGAAAACAATTCGATACACAGAGGTTGCGCCGTCAATTCATAACTAAGCCAACCCCAGCAATATGCCCGCCGAATGCACGACAAACGCCACGATCCAGGCAACGGCGACCTGAAACGCGAATACGGCCACGGCATAGCGCGCGCCCAACTCGCTCTTGACGGCGCCGATTGCCGCCACACAAGGCGGGTACAGCAATGTAAAGACCAAGAACACGTAGGCGGTAAACGGCGAAAACATGGTCGACAGCGCCGCGGGCGACGTTGCGCCCAAAAGCACCGTGAGCGTCGAGATGACGCTCTCCTTGGCAATGAGCCCCGTGACGAGCGCCGTCGAGGCGCGCCAGTCGCCAAAGCCGAGCGGGGCCAACACCGGCGCGATGATGCTACCCAGACCGGCAAGCAGGCTTTGCGACTGGTCGGCGACCACGTTAAAGCGGATGTCGAACGTCTGAAGGAACCAGATGACCACGGTCGCGGCAAAGATAATGGTAAAGGCCTTGGTGATGAAGTCCTTGGCCTTATCCCATGCCAGCATCACCGTCGTCTTGACGCTCGGCAGGCGGTAATTGGGGAGCTCCATGATAAACGGCACCGGGTCGCCCTTAAATGCCGTGCGGTTGAGCACCAAAGCCGCGACGCAGCCGACCACGATACCGATCAGATAGAGCGAGACCATGGCGGGAACCGTCGCCTGCGGGAAAAACGCCCCGCACAGCAAGCCGTAAACCGGCAGCTTGGCTGAGCAGCTCATAAACGGCGTGAGCATGACCGTCATCTTGCGGTCGTGCTCGGATGGGAGCGTACGGGTCGACATGATAGCCGGCACGGTGCAGCCAAAACCGACGAGCATGGGCACGAAACTGCGGCCCGACAGGCCAAAGCGACGCAACACCTTATCCATGACAAAGGCCACGCGCGCCATGTATCCGGAGTCTTCCAGAATGGAGAGGAACAAAAAGAGCACGACGATAATCGGCAGGAAGGTCAGCACACTGCCCACGCCCGTAAGCACGCCGTCGACAGCCAGCGAGCGCACCACGTCGTTGGTACCGAACGCCTTGAGGCCCGCATCGGCCGAGGCGATGATGGCAGCGATACCGTCCTCCATGAGTCCCTGCAACGCCGCGCCGATCACGCCAAACGTCAGCCAAAAGACGAGGCCCATGATCACCAGAAACGCCGGAATGGCTGTGTAACGACCTGTCAGGATGCGGTCAATCTTGACGGAGCGCACGTGCTCGCGGCTTTCGTGCGGCTTGACGACGCAACGCCCGCACACGTCGCCGATAAAGCTAAAACGCATATCGGCCAACGCAGATAGGCGGTCGGTGCCGGCCTCGCCCTCCATCTGGGTAATGATGTGCTCGATAGCGTCGAGCTCATTGCGATCCAGGTGAAGCGACTCGGTCACCAGCTCGTCGCCCTCGACCAGCTTGGTCGCCGCAAAGCGCACCGGGATGTGCGCCGTCACGGCATGGTCCTCGATCAGGTTAGCAATACCGTGGATGCAGCGATGCAGCGCACCGCCGTCCGGACCGTCGGGCGCGCAAAAGTCCAGGCGACCGGGGCGCTCGCGGAACCGCGCCACGTGCAAGGCATGATCCACCAACTCACCGATACCCTCGTTGCGAGCAGCGCTAATGGGGACAACGGGCACGCCCAACAGGCTCTCGAGCAGGTTGACGTCCACGGCGCCGCCGTTGGCGGTCACCTCGTCCATCATGTTGAGCGCGATGACCATAGGACGGTCGAGCTCCATGAGCTGCAGTGTCAGGTACAGGTTACGCTCAATGTTGGTGGCATCAATGATGTCAATGATGGCGTCCGGGCGCTCGTCGAGGATGAACTGACGGCTCACGACCTCTTCGCCTGTGTACGGCGACAGGGAGTAAATGCCAGGCAGGTCGGTAACGCTCGCCTCGGGATGGTTGCGGATGGTGCCATCTTTGCGGTCGACCGTCACGCCGGGAAAGTTACCGACGTGCTGGTTGGAGCCCGTCAGCTGGTTGAATAACGTGGTCTTGCCGCAGTTTTGGTTGCCGGCGAGGGCAAAGTGCAGAGGCGCGCCCTCGGGCACGGCCGTCTTTGCCGCACGGGGCGAATACGTCCCCTCGCCCAGGGCCGGATGCTCCGTCGTGCCGATTGCGGCGTTAGCGCGCGGACCCGTATCGGTGTCGTGAATACCCACAAGCTCGATGCGAGCGGCATCGTCCTTGCGCAGTGTCAACTCGTAGCCACGCAGGCGGATCTCGAGCGGGTCGCCCATGGGGGCGTACTTCATCATGGTGACTTCGGTGCCCGGCGTTAGACCCATGTCCAAAATATGCTGTCGGAGTGCCTGATCGTCCGATGCCACCGATGCGACAACGGCGTCCTTTCCAATCTCGAGTGTATCGAGCTTCACGTCCGTGTTCCTCCCCCGGCGCCCACAGGGCGTTGTATTTATGTTCACCATGGCTAACCGTTTGCCATGGCTAACCAATTTTAAACTTACATGATAGCGTGAACACACAATGACGTTCAATCAGCAGATTGGCGCAATGGGGACAGGCAGGAGAGTTCAGGGCCATAGTTTCCCGATGAGGCCTCTCGGGGAAACTACATCCCAGAATTCTGGCTCGAAACGGGATATGGTTTCCCAAACAGGCCTCTTACGGAAAATGCATCCCGGAATCCCCACTCGAAACGGGACGCACTTTCCCAGTCGAGGCCCTATGGGAAACTGCGTCCCACCTTGAAAGGCAAAACTGGGACGCAGTTTCCGGGCGGGGCATCAAAAACAAAGTTGCGGTGGAATAGTTCCTGGATGGGCTGGTTGATGCCCCAGATCGGAACTATTTCACCGCAAGTTATTGAAGGGCTGGGATGCCCGTCCTCTTACAGATGGCGCTCCAGGAAGCGGAAGGCTAGGCGAATCCAAGGACGGACTGCCACCTGCTTGTCCTCGTTGTCGACCGCGGTGTTGGCGTTGCCGAGCGAAAGGCCGTGACCACCCTGGTCGAAGACGTGCATCTCGCATGCAACGCCCTCCTCGGCCATGCGCTGCGCAAACGGGTAGACCTGCGCGATCGGCGCCGTCTTGTCGTCGGACACGCCCCACACAAAGGTCGGTGGCATCTGACGCGAAACATGCGTGGTGGGGCAGATGTCGGCCAGATGCTCGTCAGTCGCCTCGCCGCCCGTCACCATCGACAGGTAGTCGTTGAGCAAATCGCGCCCCGTCTTGCCGCCCGTCTTGGGCACACGCAAGTCAATGCGCGGATCGCGCGTCTGCATGTCGCGCACATAGGCAAAGTCGAGCAATGGATAGCCCAGCACCACGGCATCGGGACGAATGTCGTCCGGACGCGCCCCGGCAAGTGCCGCGAAGGGGCCGGTCTTCCACTGTGTTGCCAGCGAGGCGCAAATCATGCCGCCAGCAGAAAAGCCCACGACGCACACGCGCTTGGGATCGACATGCCACTCGTCAGCGTTGGCGCGCACCGTGGCGACCATCTTGGCAAGATCTGCCTGCGGGTGCGGAAAACTTACGTCACCCGTGCCGCTCGTCACATAGTTGAGCACAAAGGCCTGGTAGCCGTGATCCAAAAACGCAAACGCCACGGGATCCTGCTCATGCGGAGCGATATGCGTAAACGCACCTCCGCCACAGATAATCACGGCAGGGCGGCGGCCATTCGGTTTATCGGGCAGCGGCTCGGCACCCAAATACGTAAAGGTCGCCGGATATTCCTCGGTCGGCTCCTCGCCCCACAGCGCATGGTTCTCGACAATCATATGTGCTCCCTTCGCGCAAATTAAGCGCCCTTGTTTTTTGCCTTCAAGCGTACCCCACTTGAACCCGTGGCGCAGAAACACTCCGGCAATAAGTTTCCCTTCAACTGATATATCACATAATCCCAGTTCAGAGGTATCTTTGAGCAGCGTAGAATAGGGGCGTTGACCAAGCCGCGAAACACATATGAAACGTTTCCGGCAAACCAAACGCGCGATATGCGCCTATTTAAGTTGGAGGCAACTATGGGTCTGCTCGATTCGCTTAAGTCCACCTTCACCTCGACCGGCGAGGCGTCCGTTCCGCCCGCAGCAAGCTTCGCTACCCGCGAAGGCGTCATCTATGCCCCCGTCAACGGCGTGCTCGTCAACCTGAACGAGGTTCCCGACGAGACGATCGCCTCGGGCATGCTTGGCCAGGGCTATGGCATCGAGCCCATTACCGGCACCATCTATGCGCCCGCCAACGGCCGCATCGGTGCCACCACTGTCACCAACCACTCCATCGGCATGATTACCGAGGACGGCCTGCGCGTGTTCATCCATGT
The DNA here is from genome assembly GCA_958421035.1 of uncultured Collinsella sp. Taxonomy (GTDB): domain Bacteria; phylum Actinomycetota; class Coriobacteriia; order Coriobacteriales; family Coriobacteriaceae; genus Collinsella. The sequence continues at coordinate 11,679 of CATZKS010000028.1, forward strand.
TGGCCTGGGCACCGTGGAAATGAACGGCAAGGGTTTTGCCCGCTTTGTCGAGATGGGCGATGTGGTCAAGGCAGGCCAGCCGCTCATCAGCTTCGACCGCGAGGCCCTTAAGGCCGCTGGTCACGAGGACATCGTGACCGTCATCGTCTCCGAGCTCGATCGTCTTAAGAGCATCGACCATGTCGGCGAGTCTGGAACGCTTATCGGCGGCAACCCGCTCGTCAAGCTTGGCGACCCGCTGCTGGTTGCCAAGACCAAGTAGCCAGGCCCCGCGCCACACAGCCAAAAGGCACCACGCCAAGCGCCCGCGACCATTTGGCCGCGGGCGCTTTTCGTTTGAAAACCATCCCGCCAATGCCTTATCTGCATAGCCCAAATGAACCGAGCTGCTAGAATACCGAACTGTATGGATAACTATCATTCAACCGTTATGGGAGGATACGTGAACCGCACCAAAATCGCGCAGCTCTACGCCGATGCCGAGTCGCTCGGCGGCCAGACTGTCACCGTCGCCGGCTGGGTCAAGTCCGTCCGCGACATGAAAAACTTTGGCTTTGTTACGCTCAACGACGGCAGCTGCTTCCGCGACCTGCAGGTCGTCATGAACCGCGAGGCACTCGACAACTACGACGAGATCGCCCACCAAAACGTCTCGGCCGCACTCATTTGCACCGGCACCGTCAAGCTGACCCCCGATGCGCCCCAGCCTTTCGAGCTTTCTGCCACTTCCATCGAGGTCGAGGGCACGAGCGCCCCGGACTACCCGCTGCAGAAGAAGCGCGCAACCGTCGAGTTCCTGCGCACCCAGCAGCACCTGCGCCCGCGTACTAACCTGTTCCGCGCCGTGTTCCGCATCCGCTCTGTCGCGGCTGCCGCCATCCACCGCTTCTTCCAGGAGCAGGGCTTTGTCTACGTCAACACCCCCATCATCACCACGAGTGACTGCGAGGGCGCCGGCGAGATGTTCCGCGTGACCACGCTCGATCCCAAAAATCCGCCCCTCACCGAGTCCGGCGAGGTCGACTGGAGCCAGGACTTCTTTGGCAAGCACGCGAGCCTCACCGTGTCCGGCCAGCTCAATGCCGAGAACTTTGCCATGGCCTTTGGCGACGTGTACACCTTTGGCCCCACCTTCCGCGCCGAAAACTCCAACACCACGCGCCACGCCGCCGAGTTTTGGATGATTGAGCCCGAGATGGCCTTTGCCGATCTGAACGACTACATGGATAACGCCGAGGCCATGCTCAAGTACGTCCTTAAGGACGTTATGGCCACCTGTCCCGACGAGCTCAACATGCTCAACAAGTTTGTGGACAAGGGCCTGATCGAGCGCCTGGACCACGTCGCCAACTCCGACTTTGCCCGCGTCACCTATACCGAGGCCGTCGAAATCCTGGAGCAGGCCGTCGCCGCCGGCCACAAGTTTGACTATCCCGTGAGCTGGGGCATCGACCTGCAAACCGAGCACGAGCGTTTCCTGACCGAGGAGCACTTTAAGCGCCCGACCTTCGTGACCGACTACCCGGCAGAGATCAAGGCCTTCTACATGCGCATGAACGACGACGGTAAGACCGTCGCCGCCGCCGACTGCCTGGTGCCGGGCATCGGCGAGATCATCGGTGGCTCCCAGCGCGAGGAGCGCCTGGATCTGCTCGAGGCCCGCATCAAGGACCTGGGCATGAATCCCGAGCAGTACAAGTACTACCTTGACCTGCGCCGCTACGGTTCCTGCAAGCACGCCGGCTACGGTCTGGGCTTCGAGCGCTTGGTGATGTACCTCACCGGCGTGGGCAACATCCGCGACGTCCTGCCGCACCCGCGCACCGTGGGCAACGCCGACTTCTAATCGTCGGACGCTAGCTCGCGTCGCCACACGCCAACGCTCATCGCACAAGCGCCTCTCGACATCGGTCGAGAGACGCTTTTTTCAACAGTATCCGTCAAGCTTTTGGCAAGTTTTTGGTCAGTCGAGCAAGGCTGTTGAAAACTCGACCCGCCGTTTGCCGACGACTACCGACCGCCCAGAGCGCCCCGCGCCCCTGGGAAAGCCCCACGTCCTAGGATCCATACCGTCGCCACCCAAAACGGAAAGGACGTGGGCACCATGACCGAAACCGCTGTTGAAACCTACGACACCACGGCTAGAGGCGCCGCCTCGATGGCAGCCTATCGCGCCGTTCGCATCCTGCAACTATTAAGCGAGAACACCGGCGAGGACAAGGCCATGCTTTCCGATGAGTTGATCCGGTGCCTCGCCCATCCCGACGACCCCGCCCGCATGCCCATCTCGGCGGCGCGGCGCAGCATCTACACCGCCATCTCCGCGCTTCGCCATGCCGGATACGAAATTGAGTACAAGCGCGGCGTGGGGTATCGGCTCTTGTCCCGTCCGCTCACCGACGAAGAGATCATCCGGCTCCACGGCATGGTCATGCGCAACCGCTCTACGCCCATCGCCATTCGAAAAAGCATGGCGCAGCACTTGGTCGCCATGGCGAGCGCCGACGTTCGCGGCTACCTCGATGCACCCGAGCCCGCTCCAAGTGCCGGCAGCAAATCCACCAAGGCCAGGCGCACGCCCGTCAAGCGCATCGACACCTGCGAGCTCATCGAGCAGGCCATCGACCACGGAACCACGGTGAGTTTTGATATTTCGAGCGTCACGGCACGTGGCGAAACCGAGGTAGCACGGATGACACTCCGCCCCTTTGCCATCAAGCAACGAGACGGCATCTCGTATTTGCTGGGAACGGTCTATGACGCCCGAGGCACCGATGACACGCTGCGTACCGTAGAGATTGGCCGGATGAGAAACGTCACCACGCGTCTCCTCGACGGCAAGAAGCTCTTCGCCGCCCTGGACGAAGAGGACGCCTCCGCCGCATAAGAACCTCCGCCGTCCATTCGACTACCCGTACCGCCCATCCGGTTCTGTATTAAAAAACCCGCCAGGTTATTGTAAAAATGGACATCCGCGCTACTATAGTTCCACTTGCACTTTGTTTGAGTGCAGTGTTTCCAGCCATTTCTATACTGGGGGTAACGATATGAAGGATATCACCATCAGCCGCAGGAGCCTTCTGGTCTCTGCTGGCCTGCTCGCGCTCGCTCCGCTCGCCGGATGCGGCGGCAACTCTGGTTCCGGCTCTGCTGCCGCCGGTTCCGACTACACCGTCGGCGTTCTGCAGCTCACCGAGCACTCCGCGCTCGACGCCGCCAACGACGGCTTTGTCAAGGCCATCAAGAAGAGCGGCCTCAAGGTCAAGATCGATCAGAAGAACGCCCAGAACGACCAGTCCACGTGTAAGTCCATCGCCGACAAGTTCGTGGGCGATGGCGTCGACCTGATCTATGCCATCGCCACGCCCGCCGCGCAGGCTGCCGCCGGCGCCACGGCCGACATCCCCGTCGTGGGCTGCGCCATCACCGACTACGCCGCCTCGGGCCTGGTTCAGGACAACGACAAGCCCGGCACCAACGTCACTGGCGCCTCCGACCTCACCCCAGTCGCCGAGCAGCTCGAGATGATGCAGAAGGTCCTGCCCGACGTAAAGAAGATCGGCCTGCTCTACTGCACCGCCGAGTCCAACTCCGACGTCCAAATCAAGGCCGCCAAGAAGGAACTCGACAAGCTGGGCCTGGACTACACCGACTTCACCGTCTCGAGCTCCAACGAGATTCAGTCCGTCGTCGAGTCTGCCGTGGGCAAGGTCGACGCGCTCTACTCCCCCACCGACAACACCATCGCCGCGGGCGCCTCGCAGGTGGGCCAGATCTGCAAGGAGAACAAGCTTCCCTTCGTGACCGGCGAGGAGGGCATGTGCAAGGCCGGTGGCCTATTTACCCTCTCCATCAACTATGAGGATCTGGGCTACGCCGCGGGCGAGATGGCCGTCAAGATTCTGAAGGGCGAGGCCAAACCCGAGGATATGCCGATCAAGCACCTCTCGAGCAAGAACCTGGTCGTCGTCAAGAACGACGAGATGGCCGAGGCGCTGGGCATCGACCTCTCTGCTCTGGACGAGTAGCGCCATGCGCGGTAACGCATCTAGGGCACGCACTCGCGCCGTTGCCGTGTTATTCAATATCTGAGCCACAGGGGCGAACGCCAAAGATAGGCGTTCGCCCTGCTTGTTACGGATGAGACAAAACATCCGGCCACAGCTCTTTTATACATTGTTACCGCTATCATGGTGACTCACGTGTCCACCCTATCCTAGGAGGTATGAAGCATGCTTATTGCATTGCAGGGCGCCGTTTCGCAGGGTGTCCTCTGGGGCATTATGGTGCTTGGCGTGTTTATCACGTTCCGCCTGCTCGACATCCCCGATATGACCTGCGACGGCAGCTTTGCCCTCGGCGGCTGCGTCTGCGCCGTGCTCATCGTCAATAACAACGTCGACCCGCTGCTCGCCGTGCTGGCCGGCATGTGTGCCGGTGCCATCGCGGGCGCCGTCACGGGCATTTTGACCACCGTCTTTGAGATTCCCGCGATTCTCGCCGGAATCCTGACGCAGATCAGCCTGTGGTCCATCAACCTGCGCATCATGGGCAAGTCCAACACGCCCATCCTCGCCAAGGGCACCGTGTTCTCGGCCGTCAGCAACATGACGGGTCTGCCGCAGTCCACCGTCGCCATCATCCTGGGCATTGTGCTGGCCGTGGCCATCGTCGCCATCCTGTATTGGTTCTTTGGCACCGAGATTGGCTCGGCACTGCGCGCCACCGGCAACAACGAGTACATGATCCGCGCCCTGGGCGTCAACACCAACTCCACCAAGATGATTGCCCTTGTGCTCTCCAACGCCCTCATCGGCCTCTCTGGCGCGCTTATCTGCCAGAGCCAAAAGTATGCCGACATTGGTATGGGCACCGGCGCCATCGTTATCGGTCTTGCCGCCATCGTCATCGGCGAGGTGCTCGGCCGCCTGCTGCCCGGCGGACTCACGCAGTTCTCCGTCCGTCTGGCCTCTGCCGTCTTTGGCTCCGTGGTCTACTTCCTCATCCGCGCCATCGTGCTGCAGCTGGGCATGGACGCCAACGACATGAAGCTGCTCTCCGCCGTGATCGTCGCCGTTGCCCTGTGCGTACCTGTGGTTTGGGAGCGTTACAAGCTTCGCAGCTCCTACACGAAGGGAGATGAGGCAGATGCTTAAGCTCTCGCACGTCAAGAAAACCTTTAACAAAGGCACCGTCACCGAGAAGCGCGCGCTCACCGGCGTCGACCTCACCCTTAACGACGGCGACTTTGTAACAGTGATTGGCGGCAACGGCGCCGGCAAGTCCACGCTGCTCAACATGATCGCCGGCGTATATCCGCTCGATTCGGGCGTTATCGAGCTCGACGGCACCGACATCTCGCGTCTGAGCGAGTCGCAGCGCGCCAAGTACCTGGGCCGCGTGTTCCAGGACCCCATGCGCGGCACCGCAGCCGACATGCAGATTGCCGAGAACCTGGCCCTCGCCAAGCGCCGTGGCCAGCGTCGCGGCCTTTCGTGGGGCGTCACCAAGGCCGAGAAGGACGAGTACGTTGAGCTGCTCAAGCGTCTGGACCTTGGTCTGGATACGCGCCTCAACGCTAAGGTCGGCCTGCTCTCGGGTGGCCAGCGCCAGGCACTCACCCTGCTGATGGCCACGCTCACCAAGCCGCGCCTGCTGCTGCTCGACGAGCACACGGCGGCCCTCGACCCCAAGACGGCATCGAAGGTGCTCAACCTGACCGAGGAGATCGTCGACGAGAACCACCTGACCACGCTCATGGTCACGCATAACATGAACGACGCCATCCGTCTGGGCAATCGTCTGATCATGATGCACGAGGGCCACGTGATCTACGACGTGGCGGGCGACGAAAAGAAGTCGCTCACCGTTGCCGACCTGTTGCAGAAGTTCGAGGAGGTCTCGGGCGGCGAGCTCGCCAACGACCGCATGCTGCTGAGCTAAACCTGCCAAAAAGGAATGTTAATTTTGGCAGGTTTTATCTGCGCAAACATCAAAACCGCCGCAAAGGGACAGACACCTTTGCGGCGGTTTTCGCATATTATGTCGATAATCCAGCGCCAGCAGGGACCCTTGGTTAAGAACTAAGGAAACTGCCATGAGAAGACTCCTTCCCCGTCTTGCCTTGACCGCCGCTCTCCTCGCCGGTGCGCCCGCCGGCGCCCCAGCTTACGCCACCGCCCCCTCATCCCAAGTTATCGGCCCGTCCGATGTGATCGGACGGGCTTTTGGTGGGTATCATGGTTGGACGATCATGAGGAGGTTTTCCCTACATGGAATTGTTTGAGCCGATTCTTCATTTCTTTGAGCAACGGTGGGTCCACAACATCATCTGGGCCGTCATCTTGGCGATAGGCACCGCCGTCGCCGCCAAGGTCGCATCCAAGACCCTGCACCATCTGCTTAACCGAGACGATAACCCGCTTCCGGCATCGAGTATCTTCATCAACATCGCGCGCGCCGTCATCTGGATGATCGGCGGCAGTTTTATCCTCGACAACTGCTTTGGCATTAACGCAAACGCGCTTGTCGCCGCTCTTGGCGTCGGCGGCATCGCCATCTCGCTCGGCTTTCAGGACACGCTATCAAACCTCATCGGCGGCATGCAAGTGACCTTTATGGGCATCATCAAGCCCGGCGACAATATCGAGGTCGGCGGCGTGTCGGGCGTGGTCCAGGACATCACTTGGCGCCATACGACCATCGAAGATGCCTGCGGGCAGACCATCATCGTCCCCAACTCCAACATCTCCAAGAACACGCTCGTGCACCTCATGCCCTTTGGGCGTGTGGCTGTGCCCGTTGCCGTAAAGGACACGTCCAAGTGGGCCTCACTCGACGCACTGGCAGACGAGCTGACCAGCGCCACCAAGACCGCCGTGCTTCCCATCTCGGGCTTTGACAAGGAGCCCTACGTGCTCTTTAGCGAGATCGGCGACTTTGGCATCAAGGGCAAGATCATCTTTATCGTCAGCGACGACAGCACCACCTTCACAGCAGCCGACGCCTGCATCCGCGCCATCGCCCCCATCATCGCCTAATCCACCACAAAGGGGACAGTGAACTGCCTCCCATTTCTTGGACATCGGGAAATGGGAGGTTTTCCATGAG
>CATZKS010000029.1 GCA_958421035.1 uncultured Collinsella sp.
ACCTATTATAGCGTGGAGAAGTGACCGAGAGGCCGAAGGTGCTCGCCTGCTAAGCGAGTATGCCCCAAAAGGGCATCTGGGGTTCGAATCCCCAGCTCTCCGCCAGTAAGACTTTAAAGAAGGGTTCCGAAAGGGACCCTTTTTTAGTTGAACCACGTTAGCTGGGGATTCGAACCCTCAAAAAAGGAGGCATCCTTTCGGACGCCTCCTTTCAGTGAGCGTATTGTTCTTCGACCCTATACCTCGGGTGCCTTGGCTACGGTTTCGCTTTCTGCCGTAAGCGGACGGTTTTCGATGCGACGACTCAGGCGGTCGAGCTTCACAAGAAGCCATTCAATGGGATTCGGCCCCGAGCCTTCCTCGTCGGCAACCAAATCCGTGACAACGACCTTGATGCCGTCTTGCTTGAGCGCGAGGCTACCCACTTTGTCGCCCACATGTACCGTGCCCGAAAGGTCATCGTAGGTAGCCTTTTCGGTTACTTCTCCGGCAAGCGAAAAAACGGTCGCCTGAGCTGCGGGATCGGCGAGTGTGGCGTCGATCGTCTTGTCCGTCCAGTCGGTCTGGCTTATGCGCGCGATGAGCGGATTGCCGTTGGCGGTCTTTTCCTGCGTGTTGGCGATCGCAACCGTCACCTTGTGGCCGTAGTACCAGTTGGCAAGGGCGGCCGTGTCGGCAAAGCGTTGGTCGTTGGTGCTGGAGTTCAAAACGACGGTATAGGTCTCGTCGCCATCGCGGTCGTAGGCTGCCGTAAAGCAGTAGCCGGCATCATCGGTAGTGCCGGTCTTGCCGCCGATATTGCCGTCCTGCCCCAGCAGCTCGTTGTGCGTATCCATGGAATGTGAGTGGTCGGAGCCGTCGGCGCCTGTAACCTCAATCCAGGAATCATCGCTCGCCACGATCTCGCGGAACGTATCGCTCTTCATTGCTTCCTGCATCATCAGGGCCGCATCGTGCGCGGTCGAGTGCATGTTGCCGGCCCACTCATCAAAGTCCAGACCGTGCGGATTCTCAAAAAGCGTTCCCGTGCAGCCGAGCTCTTTAGCGCGCTCGTTCATGGCCTTGACAAACGTGGCCTCGGCATCTTTGGTCTTGGGGTCGATCTTTTTGCCCACATGCTCGGCAAGCACGATGGCGGCGTCATTGCCCGAGGGAATCATCAGGCCGCGCAGGGCCTGTTCCACTGTGAGCTCGTCGCCTTTGAGCAGGCCGGCGGTCGAATTGCCCACGGTGGCGGCAGCGTTGCTCACCGTGACCTTCTCATCCATCTTGCAGTTCTCGATGGTCAAGATTGCGGTCATGACCTTGGTAATTGAGGCGATCTTGACCTGCTCGTCGGCACTGCGGGCGTAATAGACGGAACCGTTCTTGCTCATGACGATGGCGTTGGTCGCATCGATATCGGGCAGATTATCAGCCGTGATGCCGCGGGCGTCGGCGGTCTTACCGCAAACGATATCGGTCGTAAGCACCTGGGCATTGGCGATAGACGGCACGCCGGCAGCAAGGGCGACAGCGCAGGCAATGCCGGCGGTCAGTTGCGCGGAGCGCTTTACAAGAGAACTAAGAGTCTTCACAGATTTCGCTTTCGACGGGATGGTCTCTTCAGGGTTCAAAGTATATCGTTTACCGGTGCGGACAATCAGCACGCGGGCGTGTGCGGCCCATGTCTGCGCCCGAACGGACACATAGGTGCTTAAGGTCGACTTAATCGCCCACGCTTGTTGTGTGTGGCGCGCGCTGCCTCGGGCATAATGGAGCGCGAGAGGAGCACGCATGAACGAGCGCATTTTGGTAGTCGATGACGAGAAGGCCATCGCCGACCTGGTTGGTATCTACCTTACAAAAGAGGGCTTTGATGTTCAGATTGCCTATAGCGGAGCAGATGCTGCCAAGGCGATTTTGGAGCAGGAGTTCGATCTGGCGCTGCTGGACGTCATGCTGCCCGATATCGACGGCTTTGAGCTGCTGCGCACCATCCGCGCTAGCCATACCTATCCCGTTATTATGCTGACGGCGCGCGATGCCCAACATGACAAGATCGAGGGCCTCTCGTTGGGTGCAGACGATTACGTGGTCAAGCCGTTCCGTCCGCTGGAGCTCATTGCGCGCGTTCATGCTCAGCTCCGTCGTTACACTAGCTACGGTAGCCGCGCACAGGTGGTGGAGTCGCCGACCATCCAGCTCGACGGCCTCGAGATCAACCGCAATGCTCGTTGTGTGACGGTGGACGGTGCACCGGTGCGTCTCACGCCCATCGAGTATTCCATCTTGCTGTATCTGGTCGAGCATCGTGGCAGCGTGGTGGCCGTGGGGGATCTGTTCCGCGCGGTGTGGAACGAGGACTTTATGCCCGGCTCCAACAATACGGTGATGGTGCACATCCGCCATCTGCGCGAAAAGATCGGCGACGATGCTCAAAAGCCGCGCTTCATCAAAAACGTCTGGGGCGTCGGCTACATAATCGAATAACGCCTTTCGCTTGTGAGGATCTTGATATGACAAAAGACGATAGGCAAGCGTTCGAGGTGCCCGATCGGCTCTTTGAATACGTGAGGTCGGTCGTCGACAACCGCGCGCTTGCAACGGTGCTGCTCTTTTTGCTGAGCCTGCTGCTGATTGGCATCGACAACATCGTCGGAATCTTGGCGGTGCTGCTTGTCGGCTTTTTGCTGATCGATCGATTTGAGATCGTGTGCCGCTGCGTGGTGATTGGCGGCGCCGCGTGGGCCATGACGTTGGCGATTGGCGCCATGGCGCTCGGCGGCATCGAAGGGCCGGTGCTGTTCGATGCCGGCTTTGTATTCAACATGCTTGGCTTTGTGCTGGCGCTTGCAGCGTGCGTGCTGTTCTTGTGTGGCCGCGCCCTGTACTACCAGGGCTACGAGCAGGGCGAGCAGCATGCCGATTGTGTGCTGGCCGCTCGTATTCAAGATCGCCTGATCGATCACCCCGACACCTGGGATAACATCGACGGCGACTTCTTGGAGGTCGAGGGCGCCCTTAACCGCGTGCGTGACCGTGAGCGCAAGGTGCAGCAAGCTCTGCGTGACGAGTCGCATCGCAAGGACGATCTGGTTACGTACTTGGCACATGACCTACGCACCCCGCTTGCGAGCGTAGTGGGCTATCTTTCGCTGCTGCAAGAGGCTCCCGAGCTGCCGGTTGAGCAACGTGCGCACTTTACGGGCGTGGCGCTCGACAAGGCGCACCGGCTCGATACGCTCATCGAAGAGTTCTTCGATATCACGCGCTTTGACTTCCACGATATCGTGCTCACGCGCGGCTATGTTGATCTGGGGTTGCTGCTGGCTCAGGTGGCTGACGAGTTCTATCCCATCCTCAACGAGCAGCATAAGGAAGTCCAAGTTGATATTCGCGAGGACCTGACGGTGCTCGTGGATGGCGACAAAATGGCTCGCGTGTTCAACAACATCATGAAAAACGCTATTGCCTATAGCTATGAGGGCTCGACCATCACGATCGAGGCCAGACGCCGGGACGGCGGTGGCGTGCGCGTGCGCTTTATCAATCAGGGCGATCCCATCCCTGCGGCTAAGCTCAAGGTGATCTTTGAGAAGTTCTATCGCCTGGATGCGGCGCGTGCGACCAATCGCGGCGGCGCTGGACTGGGGCTTGCCATCGCCAAGGAGATCGTATGCGCGCACGGCGGTACCGTTGCATGTGAATCGACGCCCGAACACACGATATTCACCATCGAGCTGCCCGCCGCATAGCCAGCGTGCCCTTACAAACACTTGACAATGCGCTCACGTGCATATGAGCCGCGATTCCTACTATCGATACTGCTGAATTGATATCGATGTGGAGGTATGCGGTATGACGGCTGCTGCGGCTGTGGAGCCCACGGAGCTTGAAGAACTCATGAAAGCGCAGGCCGAGGCCGCGCACGAGCGCGAGGTTGGGGATGCGACTCGCCCCACGGCAGAGGATCTTGCCGCCTCGCCGACGCGAATCGATGTTGAGGGCCTCGACCTGTTCTATGGCGACCACCATGCGCTCAAGGACGTGAATATCAAGATCCGCGACAAGCAGATTACCTCGTTCATCGGGCCTTCGGGCTGCGGAAAGTCCACGTTGCTGCGCTGCTTTAACCGCATGAACGACGGCATCAAGGACTGCCGAATCGAGGGCAAGATTGCGCTCGATGGTCAAGATATCCTGGGCGACTACGACATCTGCCGCCTTCGCCAGCGCGTGGGCATGGTGTTCCAGCGCCCCAACCCGTTTCCCATGAGCATCTACGACAACGTCGCCTATGGGCCGCGCGGTATGGGTGTGCGCGATCGCGTCGTGCTCGACGAGCTGGTCGAAGACTCCCTGCGACGCGCCGCCCTGTGGGACGAGGCCAAGGACAAGCTCAAAGAGTCGGGTCTGGGTCTTTCGGGCGGCCAGCAGCAGCGCCTGTGCATCGCCCGCGCACTTGCCGTGCAGCCCGACATTCTGCTGATGGACGAGCCGACCTCGGCACTCGATCCTGTGTCGACGCTGGTGGTGGAGCAGCTGGCCTGCGAGCTCAAAGAGACCTGCACGCTCGTGGTCGTTACGCACAATATGCAGCAGGCGGCGCGTATCTCCGATTCGGTCGCATTCTTTTTGCTGGGTGAGCTGGTGGAGCACGCGCCCACCGCGCAACTCTTCAAGAATCCGACCGATCCGCGCACGGCGGATTATTTGACGGGGCGTTTTGGCTGATACCATCTAGTAAAGGTACCTTTAGGGTTAAGATGCGGTCATGCCGGCCGCAAAGGGGTTCAACATGATCTATTACGTCGAGGACGATGACAACATCAGGGATTTGACGGTCTATGCGCTGCGCAAGCAGGGGATTGAGGCCGAAGGCTTTTCGTGCGACGGTGAGTTTAAGGCTGCCGTGGCGCGACGGGTACCCGATGCCGTCCTGCTCGACATCATGCTGCCCGATACCGATGGCTTGGCGATTATGCGTCGACTGCGTGCCGATCGCCTGACGGCGACGGTGCCCATCATGATGCTTACCGCCAAGGATACCGAGCTCGACAAGGTGATGGCGCTCGATGGCGGTGCCGACGATTACCTGACTAAGCCGTTTTCGCTCATGGAGCTCGCCAGCCGCTGCCGCGCACTGCTGCGTCGCGGCGGCATGGTCAAACAGGCAAGCGATGTGCTCAGCGTGGGCGACATCGTGCTCTCGCCCAGCCATCGTGAGGTGACTGTTGCCGGCGAGTCGCTTAAGCTCACCCTGCGCGAGTTCGACCTGCTCGAGTACCTCATGCGCAAGCCCGGCGTGGTCTTTACCCGCGAGTCGTTGCTGCAGAGCGTGTGGGGCTGGGACTTCGACGGCGGTTCGCGCACCGTTGACGTGCACGTGCAGACGCTTCGCCAAAAACTGGGCGAGCATGCCAGCGCCATCGAGACCGTGCGCGGCGTGGGCTACCGCTTGGCCGAGCCTTCTGCCGGTGATGGTGCCGAAGGTGACGACGCCGCGGCCACCGCATCGGAGGAGTAACCCGTGGTCTTCGCCCCCCAGGGAAAACATACGCTGTCGCACCGCGTTTTTGTGACGATCTTTGTCTGCGCCATGGCGGTTATCGTGGCGTTTACGGTGCTGGGTGCGTTCTTTGTGCAAAACACCTTGGCGGATGCCACGAGTGCCAATCTGGCGCAGGAAACCGAGCTCATTGCTGCCGCTCTCGACGAACAGCAGGAGCCCATCCCGTTCTTGCGTAGTCTCGATCGCGAGGACTTGCGCATCACGCTGATTAACAAGGATGGATCGGTTGCCTACGACAACGAGGCGTCGCCTTCCACACTGCCCAACCATGGCGATCGCCCCGAGGTCATCGAGGCCTTTGAGAGTGGTTTGGGTTCCGCGGAGCGCGCAAGCTCTACGCTCGACGAGATTATGCTGTATCGCGCCGTCGCCCTTGATAACGGCCAGGTTGTCCGCTTGGCGCAGGCCCAGCCTGGCGTTGCGGCGATTTTGCTGTCGATGGTGGCGCCGATGCTGCTTATCGCAGCAGCGGGTGCGGTACTCTCGTTTTTTATGGCGCGCCGCGAGTCCCGTGCCATCATCGCGCCGTTGCAAGAGGTGGATTTGGACCACCCACGCCGTAGCTATGAGCACGCCTATGCCGAGATGGTCCCCATGCTTGAGCGTATCGAGTCGCAGCGCCAGGAACTCAAGCGCCAAATGGCGGTGCTAGCGGACAACGACCGTATGCGCCGCGAGTTCACGGCGAATATCACCCATGAGCTCAAGACGCCGCTTACGGCGATTTCGGGCTATGCCGAGCTCATCGCAAACGGCATGGTCGAGGGCGAGGGCGACCTGCGCAACTTTGGCGGTCGCATCTATCGTGAGGCGGGCCGCTTGGCAGCGCTTGTCAACGATATCCTTACGCTGTCTAACTTGGACGAGGCCGAGCGTGCAGCTGAGGGCGAGGCGGTGCCCATTGGGTCCACGGAGCCTATTGAGCTCTCGCGTGCCATCTACGCGGTCGAGCAGCGTCTTGAACAGGTCGCCCGTCAGGCGAATGTGACGATAAGTCATGAGACCAAGCCTGTGGTCATCGAGGGCGTGTCGCGCTTGATTGACGAGCTCATCTATAATCTGGCAAGCAACGCCATCCGCTACAATCGACCCGGCGGTACGGTTACGCTGCAGTGCGGCACCAACGACGAAGGCCATCCGTTCCTTGCGGTCGCCGACACGGGAATCGGTATCGCGCCTGAAGAGCAGGGCAAGGTATTTGAGCGGTTCTATCGCGTGGACAAGAGTAGGTCCAAGGCACGCGGCGGAACCGGTCTGGGGCTTGCCATTGTCAAGCATGCGGCCCTGTATCATCACGCCACGCTCGATCTGTCGAGCGAGTTGGGCGTGGGAACCACCATTACGGTGACGTTTCCCATACAGCAGGACGAGCCATTCGCATAGCGATACAACATAGATATTGATGTAGACGCCGCATTTGACTTTCGGGTGCGGCGTTGTTGTGCAATTTTACGATTGCTTCCGACATTTTTACAGGAGAGCCTGTTTCTTATGTATAGAGTTTGGTCTCGGTAAAAAGATGCGATAACATACGGACAGTTTTGTCAATCCGAACTGGGGAAATGAAAGGCAAGCTGCATGACCCTTCTCGAACTGTTCCAGCTGCTGAAGAAGCACCTTCAGCTGGTCATCGCCCTTCCGGTGGTCTGCGCGATCGCCATGGGCATCGTGTCCTTCGTTGCGATGGACAACACCTACACCGCGACGACGAGCATGTACATTCTCGCTAAGACCGACGATAGCGGTCAGATGAGCTACAACGATCTCTCGGCGAGCCAGATGCTTTCCAACGATATCGCCACGCTGCTGGATAGCGATAGCGTTAAGAGCGGTGCTGCCAATGAGTTGGGCCTTGCTGACCTGGATGACTACAAGGTGTCTGTTTCCTCCGAGACCACCACGCGTGTCATTACGCTTTCGGTTACCGGCACCGATGCCAAGGAGACGGCTAAGGTCGCAAAGGCCATGGCCAGCTCGGTGAGTACGGTCGCTCAGAACGTCGGCGCTGCCCAGAGCATCAACGTTATCGACGAGGCTAAGACCCCCGAAGCCCCCAGCGGTCCCAAGCGTATGCTGTACGTTGCTGTCGCGTTCCTCGCGGGCATCTTTATCGCAGTTGCCTATGTCGTTTTGGCAGACATGCTCAACACCCGCATCCGCGGTGCCGAAGAGGCAGAAGAGCTCCTGGGCATTCCCGTTGTTGGCCGAATTCCGGCTATGAAAGGTGGTAAATAGGCATGGCTAAGGCAAAGAACACCGATAAGCTCGTTGTACAGAATGCCGCCAAGACCCTTCTGGCCAACATCCGCTTTGCGAGCGTGGACGACCCCATTCGTACCATCACTGTTACGTCCTCGATTCCCAACGAGGGCAAGTCTACGGTTTCCATCAACCTTGCCCAGGCTATCGCCACCAGCGGCAAGAGCGTCCTGCTGGTCGAGGCTGATATGCGTCGTAGGTCCCTTGCCGATATGCTCGGCGTCCGCTCCCGCGGCGGACTCTATGCAGTCCTTTCCGAGCAGGTTTCTATTGACCAGGCGATTGTCGAGACGGGTCAGAAGAACTTCTACTTCCTCGATGCCGAGCCGCATATTCCCAATCCTGCCGACATCATCGTCTCTCACCGCTTTGCCAAGCTGGTAAAGGCGCTGTCCGCCAAGTTCCAGTACGTCATCTTCGATGCTCCCCCGGTCGGCACCTTCATCGATGCTGCCGAGATCGCAAGTCTGACCGACGGTGCGCTTTTTGTCGTGCGTGAGGATTTCACCAAGCGCGAGGAGGCGCTCAACGCTATCGGCCAGCTTAAGAAGTCCGAAAAGGTCAAGCTCATCGGTACCGTTATGAACTACTGCGAGACCGAGACCAGCGAGTACTACTACTCCTACTACACCAAGGACGGTAAGAAGGTGAAGAAGGGCTCCGACGATCAGGGGACTTCCAAAAAGGGCATCTTCACCAACCGAGCAAACGTTTAGTTGATTAAGGCTGACCTATGCGTGACATTCATTGCCATATCTTGCCGGGTGTAGACGACGGCGCCGCCGATCTCGATGAGAGCTTGGCGATGCTCGAGGCTGCCAAGCGGGCCGGTGTAACCAGAATCGTTTGCACTCCTCACTGCCGTGATCCCTATTTTGATTACGACAAGATGTGGGATGCCTTTGAACTGCTGCGTGATAACGCTGACGGTTTTCCGCTCCAGATGGGCTTTGAGGTCAACCATCGAAAGCTCGTTGAGCTTGGTATCGATGCCGCGGAGCACTTGCATTTCGATGGAACCAATGAGTTTCTGCTCGAGCTTTCGACGCATGCCGATGCGTATGCGTTTAGAGAGTACGAGAACACGATTTACGATTTGCAGTGCCGTGGTTACCAGGTGATCATCGCTCATCCTGAGCGCTATCGTGCGGTTCAAAAGGATGTAAGCGTGGCGGAGCGCCTAGTCGATATGGGCTGCAAGCTGCAGGCTTCGGCGGACTTTATTGCCGGCGGTCGCTTTGGTCGCGAGAAAAAGCCGGCACAGCGCCTGTTCGATCAGAACCTGTACAGCTTCATCGCGAGCGATGCCCATAACGTGGGTCATTACGACTGCCTGGCGAAGGCTCGCGCGAAGTTTAGCGTGCGCGGAGCCCATTTTCGCTAAAATCTGTCCCTAACGTTCGCATTGAATGAAAGGGCAGCCATGGATATCCAACTTAAGACGGGATGCTTTGATGACGCGGCGCTGGTGCGCCGCGTCGTTTTTATGGACGAGCAGGGCTACGAGAATGAGTTCGACGCTATCGACGAGGATCCGAACTGCATTCATGTGACGCTCTATGCAGACGGCGAGCTTGCCGGTTGCTCGCGCGTGTTTCCCGAAGAGCTTGAGCGCGCGGCTGACGCAGAGGCTCCGGTGTCGCCGGCGTGCGACTTGGACGAAGGCATCGCAGCGGGGGAGACCTATATTATGGGGCGCGTCGCCGTGCTGCCGGCTATGCGTCGTCGCGGACTGGCGAGTGCGATCGTCGAGGCCAGTGCTGCGTGTGCACGCGATGCCGGCGCTAAGCTTATTAAGCTGCATGCGCAGGAATACGTGCTGCCGCTCTATACAAAGGCGGGCTACACGCAAATTGCCCCGGTAGATTACGAAGACGAGGGCCAACCCCATGTCTGGATGGCCAAGCGCGTAGATGGCAGATAGGGACGTTCCTTTTCTGCCGGCAGTTGGGGACACTCCTTGGCAATTGGCGCATCGGAGCGCTTAGACATACAGTTTTTCGATTCCGTATGTATATATGCGCGCTAATGGGTTATAAAATCTAAGTCTGAACATAGCAGGTCTGCGATGCGGCTCGGGCAACCGGGCCGTTTTTGCGGACGGGGGTAGCGCGAAAGGACTGCACATGCGTCAATTTAAGACCGAGAGCAAAAAACTGCTCGACCTCATGATCAACTCCATCTACACCAATAAGGAAATCTTCCTGCGCGAGCTTATCTCTAACGCGAGCGACGCCGTCGACAAGCTCAACTTTAAGAGCCTGCAGGATCCGAGCGTCAAGATCGACCAGGGCGACCTAGCCATTCGCGTTTCCTTTGATAAAGACGCCCGCACCATTACCATCTCGGATAACGG
This sequence comes from uncultured Collinsella sp., assembly GCA_958421035.1. Taxonomy (GTDB): domain Bacteria; phylum Actinomycetota; class Coriobacteriia; order Coriobacteriales; family Coriobacteriaceae; genus Collinsella. The sequence goes on from CATZKS010000029.1 coordinate 10,170, forward strand.
CATTGGCATGACCGCCGAGGAGCTCGAGCGCAATCTGGGCACCATCGCCCATTCCGGCTCCGAGGAGTTTAAGACCGAGAACGCCGAGCAGCAGGGCTCCGATGTCGACATCATCGGTCAGTTTGGCGTGGGCTTCTACTCGGCTTTTATGGTCGCCAGCCATGTGAAGGTCGTCAGCCGCGCCTACGGCGAGGATGTCGCCCATGTGTGGGAATCCGACGGTCTTGAGGGCTACACCATCGAGGACGGCGAGCGTGCCGAGCACGGTACCGATGTCATCCTGACGCTGCGCGAGAACGAGAAGCTCGATGCCGACGGTGAGGCCGAGACCTACGATCGCTTCCTGACCGAGTGGGGCCTCAAGAGTCTGATTCAGCAGTACAGCAACTATGTGCGCTACCCGATTCAGATGATGGTGAGCAAGAGCCGCCAGAAACCCAAGCCCGAGGACGCCGGCGACGATTACAAGCCCGAGTACGAGGACTACCAGGAGCTCGAGACCGTCAATTCCATGACACCGATCTGGAAGAAGCGCAGCTCCGATGTCGAGCAGAAGGACTACGACGAGTTCTACAAGTCCACGTTCCACGACTTTGACGATCCGGCACGCACTATCAGCCTCCATGCCGAGGGCACGCTCGAGTATGACGCCCTGCTGTTTGTGCCGGGCCGCGCGCCGTTCGATCTGTACAGCAAGGACTACGAGAAGGGCCTGGCGCTCTACAGCTCAAACGTTCTGATTATGGAGAAGTGCGACGACCTGCTGCCCGACTACTACAACTTTGTCCGCGGCGTCGTGGATTCCGCCGACGTGTCGCTCAATATTTCGCGTGAGACGCTGCAGCAGAACCGTCAGCTCAAGGCCATCGCCAAGCGTGTGGAAAAGAAGATCACCGCTGACCTTGAGGATATGCGTGACAACGACCGCGAGGCCTACGAGAAGTTCTTTGAGAACTTTGGCCGCGGCCTTAAGTACGGCATCTACTCGAGCTATGGCATGAAGGCCGATGAGCTCGCCGACCTGTTGCTGTTCTGGTCTGCCAAGGAACAGAAGATGATTACCCTGGCCGAGTATACCAAGGGTATGCCCGAGGATCAGAAGGCCATCTACTACGCCGCCGGTGACTCGCGTGAGCGCTTGGCCAAGATGCCCGTGGTAAAGGGCGTGCTCGACCGCGGTTATGACGTGCTGCTGCTGACGCAGGATGTGGATGAGTTCACGTTCCAAGCTATGCGTGAGTACGTTGCCGCCGATATGCCCAAGATCTATGAGGACGACGCAGCTCGCGAGGCTGCCGAAAAGGCTGTGGCCGACGGTGCCGAGCCCGAGGTCGAGGATCGTCATCTGGAGCTCAAGAACGTCGCGACCGGTGATCTTGACCTGGCGACCGAGGACGAGAAAAAGGAGGCCGAGGACGCCACCAAGGAGAACGAGGACCTCTTTAACGCCATGAAGGAGGCACTCGGCGACAAGGTCGAGAAGGTTGCCGTCTCTGCGCGCCTGACCGATGCTCCCGCGTGCATCACCACCGAGGGCCCGCTTTCGCTCGAGATGGAGAAGGTGCTCCAGAAGGGTCCCGAGGGCGCGCCCGACGGTATGCCCAAGAGCCAGCGCGTGCTCGAGCTCAACGCCAAGCACCCGGTCTTTTCCAAGCTCGTCGCCGCTCAGAAGGCGGGCGACGCCGACAAGATCAAGCAGTACTCCGGTTTGCTCTATGACCAGGCCCTGCTGGTCGAGGGCATTCTGCCCGAGGACCCCGTTGCCTTCGCAGCAGCTGTTTGCAACTTGATGTAGTTAGGTATTTACGCGGTTTTACCAAACCGCGTAACGGCTCGACGCTGCCCTCAGTTCCGCCGTTCTAACGAACGGCGGACCAGTCGACGCTGCGCGGGCGCCAGAGCGACAACTTGTCATTCAAAGAGGACGGCATGACCAGAAGGTCTATGCCGTCCTCTTTTCATGCCAATTTGTTCGCTCTGGCGCCCGCTCGCTGGCATTGCCAAAACATCGACGTTGCCGTGGTCCTAAGTAGTCATTGGGGACGTTTTTGTTTGACTAGTCGTTTAAGAACGTCCCCGATGACTATTTGAATTGCTAATTTGTGCGGGTTGTGGTTTTGTGACCTGCTGAAATTTAGGATACTGTACATCTGTACGTTAACTCATCTTCGTAGTATATTGCTACCCGCAAAACTCAACACCATTGTGCTTTGAGACGTTAAAGCGCCTACTACAATGGTTGTCGATAGTACGATTCGATTTAACGACAGGATGGATGGTCCAAGCGTGAGTCTCGGCAGCAAACTATCCAATGCAAAGGTGTCCTTTGCGATATTTAAGCGCGACATTAAGCGACTGCTTGTGAACCCCGTCGCCCTGGTGGTTACCCTAGGCGTGTGCGTTATTCCCTCGCTGTATGCCTGGTATAACATCGTGGCAAACTGGGATCCGTATGGAAACACCCAAGGCATCAAGATTGCTATCGCCAACAACGATCGAGGCACCCAAAACGACTTGGTGGGTGAGCTCAACGCTGGCGACAAAGTGGTCGACCAGCTCAAGGAGAATCATCAGTTGGGCTGGACGTTCGTCGACTCGACGGCCGATGCCAAGGAGGGCGTCGAGAGCGGCGAGTACTATGCCGCTATCGTGATTCCCAAGAACTTCTCGGATAACCTGGTTTCGATGCTCGACGGCAACTACCATCAGCCCAAGCTCACGTACTACGTCAATGAGAAGAAGAGCGCCATTGCGCCCAAGGTTACCGATACCGGTGCAAACACCATCGAGGAGCAGATCAACTCGGAATTTGTCTCTACGGTAGGCAAGACTGTTGCCGGTATCGCCAAGGATGCCGGTGTCGATTTAAAGGACAAGGCAACCCAGACTCAGGACTCGCTGGCAAGTTCGGTGTCCGAGGCGTCCGACACCTTGGGCGAGGTGCGCGATTCGATTGGCGATATGAATGCCGCCATCGATAAGACGAGCGGCGCTATCGCCTCGGCTGATGCGGCACTTGCCGGCTTGCAAGGCCAGGCACCGTCGCTGACGCAGGCGATCTCCCAGGGCAACGACCTGCTGAGCGAAGCTCGCACCACGGCGGGCAACTCCATCACCTCGCTCTCCAAGGCGCTCTCGGAAGGCAGCCTTGCGCTCACCAAGACGTCGGCCTCTGCGAACGCTGCCATCGGCAAGCTGACGGGCGCGGTCACATCTACGACCACCCGTATCGACAACTCGCTCGAGTCTCTTCAAGCGACGATCGACCACAATAAGGCCGTTATCGGGCACTTGGAGATTCTCGCCAATGACACGTCGACAGGTTCCGAGGAAATTGACGCGCGCATTGTATCGACCATCGATTTGCTTCGAGAGCAGAATGAAAAGCTTCAGAGCATCAAGGACGGTCTGTCCGCGCAGTCGAGCGCCATGGCGAATGACGCAGCGGCTGTTTCGGGTGCCAGTGACGCTATCAATAACGCAATTCATACCGGTGCGACCAACCTTGGCCAAGCCCAGACGGACTTGGGCCAAAACGCGCTGCCGAAGGCCTCGAGCGCGCTCGACTCTTTTGCTGCCGTTTCGGGCGACCTGACCGGTATCGTCTCGGGTATGACACCTACACTTGCAAATGCGCGCGGCACGTTGGCGCAGCTTAGCGCTACGCTCGGCCAGGCCAAGACCACGCTGTCCCAGACCGATTCCTCGCTTGCCAAGGTCCAGGACAAGCTTGCAACCGCCGCCAATGACATCGCGGCGCTGCAGACCTCCGAGTCCATGGGCGAGCTGGCCGATCTGATGGGCGTCGATGTCAATGACGTGGCAGATTTCATGGCATCTCCGGTTGAGCTCGCGTCCAAGTCGATCTATCCGGTTAAGAGCTTCGGCTCGGGCATTGCCCCGTTCTATACCAACCTGGCGCTTTGGGTGGGCGGCTACGTGCTTATCGCCATCTACAAGCTCGAGGTCGATCGCGAAGGCATCGGCAGCTTTACCGCGCGTCAGGGCTACTTTGGCCGCTGGTTGCTCCTGGTGATCCTGGGCGCGTTGCAGGCCATCATCGTTACGGTAGGCGATCTGGTGATTGGCGTGCAGTGCGTCAGCCCGCTGCTGTTCGTGCTGGGCGGCATCGCCATTTCGTTCACCTACGTCAATATCATCTATGCGCTGTCCACCACGTTTAAGCATATCGGCAAGGCTATCGGCGTCATTCTCGTCATCGTGCAGATCCCGGGTTCGTCGGGCATGTACCCCATCGAGATGATGCCCGGCTTCTTCCAGTGGCTGCACCCGCTGCTGCCCTTTACCTACGGCATCAATCTGCTGCGCGAGACGGTCGGCGGCATGTATTCGTTCAACTACCTGTTCAACCTGTGCATTCTGGGCGTGTTCTTGATCGTGGCGCTCTTTATCGGCCTGCAGCTGCGTCCGCTGCTGCTCAACCTTAACCTGCTCTTTGATAAGCAGCTTTCCACGACGGGCCTCATGATCTGCGAGTCCAACGACCTGCCGCGCCAGCGCTATTCGCTGCGCACGGCCATGCGCGTCATGCTCGATTCCGATTCGTACCGTCGCGAGCTGCTCGATCATGCCGTGGCGTTTGAGCATCGCTACCCGTACTACATCAAGGGCGGTTTTGCTGCCGTGGTAGGCGTGCAGGTCCTGCTCTTTGTGCTCTCGACGGTGCTCGATATCGACAATAACGGCAAGATTATCCTGCTCGTTATCTGGATCATTTCGGTTATCGCCATCTGTGGCTGGCTCATCAACATCGAGTACATCCGTGCGAGCCTCAATACCCAGATGCGTATCTCGGCGCTTTCGGACGAGGACCTTCGCCGCGAGATGCGCGAGCACACGGCTGCCATCCCTGCTGCCCGTCGCATGTTTGGTCTCAACGCCAGCGAGCGGGGCACCAAGGACAGCGAACAGCCCACGAGCCGTCTGCCGCATATCGGTGCGCATCGTAAGGCTCAAGATGTCGACGACGTTGACAACGTAAGCGGAAACGACGGGGACACCACCCCGCTTGGCAAGCACTCTAAAGGAGGTGAGGCATAAATGAAAAACATCCTGCACCTGTTTAAGCGCGATGTCCAAAACGTGTCCCGCTCCGTGATCGGCTTGGTTGTTGTGATGGGCCTGATCATCGTGCCGTGCCTGTACGCGTGGTTTAACATCGCCGGAAGCTGGGATCCCTACGGCAATACCGGCAACCTTAAAATTGCAGTGGTCAACACTGACGAGGGCTACGAGAGCGATCTGATTCCCGTCGAGGTCAACGTGGGCGAAAACGTAACCGCCACCCTGCGCGGCAACGAGAACTTCGACTGGGTCGTCCTCAACGACCGCGATAAGGCGATTGAGGGCGTTAAGTCGGGCGCATACTATGCGGCCGTTGTTATCCCTAAAAGTTTTAGCGCAGACATGATGACGCTCTTCTCGACCGACGTGAAGCACGCCGATATCGAGTTCTATGAGAACCAGAAGGCCAACGCCATCGCACAGATCGTGACCGAGAAGGGCTCGAGCGCCGTCCAGAGCCAGGTCAACGAGACCTTTACCAAGACCATTACGACTATCGGCCTTAAGACCGTGTCCAGCCTGCTCGACTATATGAGCACCGACCAGGTGAGCAACTTTATCGCCAATCTGTCCTCTACACTGGGCGATTCGGTCGAGGACCTGCAGGACGTTCAGGCGAGCGCGACGTCACTCGCGGGCATTTTGAGCTCTACGTCCGATTCGTTGACATCGGCGGGTGGCATGCTCAAGCAGACGGGCACCGTTGATGAGTCGACGAAGCAGCTGATGGAGCACGCCAAGAACGGAATCAATGATTCCAAGGAAGCGCTCAAGGCCGCCAGCGATGCCGTTGACGCGGCGATTGACGGAAGCGCGGGCTCGTTCGACAACGTGTCCGCCGAGCTTGCGAAGGCATTCGATGCCGCGAATCAGCATGTTGACCTTACGGTGTCTCAGCTCAACGAAGCCGCAGCGGCGCTCAATACGCGTGCTGACGATATCGATGCGATGGCCGATCGGCTCCGCAACCTTGCCGACCAGGTGAGTGATGACAAGCTCAAAGACGGCCTCAAGTCCGCTGCGACGTCGCTGGGCAGAATTGCCGCGGAGTACCGTAACAATGCGAAGGACCTGACGGCGACCGCAAAGTCCCTTTCGGGCAGCATGGCGGAGGTCAACAATTCGCGTGCCGAGGTCGACCAGGCCATCGCCGATGCCAAGGCGGGTATCTCGGGTGCCAAGTCCGACTACGATTCTACGTTCTCGGTTAAGGCCAAGGAGCTCAAGAAGACCATTTCGGGCGTTCTGGATTCCCTGAACGGTATCTCGGGTGACTTGGATAGCGCCGTGAGCGGTCTGACCGACGCCTCTGGTTCGCTCGCGAAGGGTCTCTCCAAGGCTGCAAAGCTGGTCAACAAGGCTTCCAATCAGCTGGGCGAGGCGTCGGACAAGATCAGTGCCTTTAAGGACGAGCTTGATAGCGCTCTGATCTCGGGTGACCTGGCCATGATTAAGACAATGATTGGCAGCGACCCCGAGGGCCTCGCCGTGTCGCTTTCCGGCCCCGTTGCGCTCGATCGCAAGCCGGTCTATCCGATCCGCAACTACGGCTCGGCTATGGCGCCGTTCTACACGATTCTGTCGCTATGGGTCGGCTCGATCGTACTGGCGGCCATGATGAAGGTTTCGGTTGACGATGAGCTTATCAACGAGCTCATCCCCGTGCGCCTGCACGAGATCTACCTGGGTCGCTACCTGTTCTTTGGCGGTCTGGCTCTGCTGCAGGCAACGCTCGTGTGCGCGGGCGACATTCTGTTCTTTGGCATCCAGTGCGACAATCCCCTGCAGTTTGTGCTGGCGGGCTGGGTCGCGAGTCTAGTGTTCTCCAATATCGTCTACACGCTTACGGTATCGTTTGGAGATATCGGCAAGGCCCTCGCCGTCGTGCTGCTGGTCATGCAGGTCGGCGGTTCGGGCGGTACGTTCCCCATCGAGATGACCGGCCCCGTGTTCCAGGCGATCTACCCGTTCCTGCCGTTTACTCACGGCATCAACGCCATGCACGCCGCCATGGCCGGTGCCTACCATATGGAGTACTGGATTGAGCTGGGTATCTTGGCGAGCTACCTGATTCCGTCGCTGGCCCTGGGCGTCGTCTTCCGCCGTCCGGTTATCAAAGCTAACGACTGGATCATCGAAAAGCTGGAGAGTACTAAATTAATCTAGCGCAACAATGTAAACGCTGATGCTGCGGCAATGTCAGCGAGCGAGCCGCATTTGCGCCAAGGTGACGTGAAATGAAAGGGCGCTGACCTTCTGGTCGCGCCCTTGAAATTGAACGTCAGATTGGTGTGAATGCGGCTCGCGCAGCGTCGGCCGGTCCGCCGTTCGGTAGAACGGCGGAACAAAACGCTTTAGTGGGCTGGATTGCACGGGTTGCTTGGTTGTTGCTACAGTAGCGGGGCGTGCCGGGGGTCCGGCGCGTCCCGTTTTTATTTGACCATGAGGCGGCACGCAGCCTTACGCGTGCGGACACCACGCCCAGTTTGAGTGTGAGGATGTTCCATGGCCCAATACGCTGCCAACGAAATCGAAAACTTGCCCGATAGCCCTGTTGCTCGCGAGGACCTAGGCGCGGGCGGCACCTCCCGCGGCGCCGGCGCTCGCTCGCCGCTGTTCTGGAAAGTTCTGCTGCTTTCGGTGGCGATTATCTGGGGCTACTCCTTTACCACTATGAAGGATGCGCTCGACACCATTCCGGTGTTCGAGCTGCTCTATGTACGCTTTCTGCCCGCAGCGTTGGTCATGTTTGCCGTCTTCCACAAGCGCATCATTGCACATTTCAACGCTCGCAACCTGATCGTTGGCCTGAGTATGGGCGTGCTCATGTGGGCGGCCTATGCGTTGCAGACGGTCGGTCTGGCACATACTACGGCGGGCAAGAATGCTTTTTTGACGGGCACGTACTGCATCCTTGTGCCGTTCGCGAGCTATTTTCTGAGCGGCGAAAAACTCACCCGCTATAACCTGGGCGCGGCACTGCTGTGCTTGGCGGGCATTGGTTTGGTGGCGCTCGATAGCGTTGAATTCAACATCGGTGACGTCATTACGCTGGCGGGTGCGGTCTTTTTCGCCATCCAGATGGCGGTGACTGCCAAGTACGGTCGCAAAATGGACATCAACGTCATCACGTTTTGGATGTTTGTGGGCAACGGCGTGCTGAGCCTGGCAACGTCGCTGCTATTCGAGACCCAAGCGCCTCTGTCCGTGTGGACGCCGAGCTTTATCACTGCGATGGCGTTTCTCTCGGTGGGCTGCACATGCGTGGCTCTGCTCATCCAAAACGTCGGCCTGGCGCATGTCCCGGCCTCGACGGGCTCGCTGCTCCTTTCGATGGAGTCGCCTTCGGGTGTGCTGTTCTCGGTGCTGCTGATGGGGGAGGCGCTCACCTCGCGCCTGCTCGCCGGCTTCGCGCTCATCTTCCTGTCGATTATCTTGAGCGAGACTCACTTCGATTTTTTGCGTCGAAAGCCGCGCCCGCAATTGT
>CATZKS010000030.1 GCA_958421035.1 uncultured Collinsella sp.
GAACAATGCCGTCGGCAGGGGTACGGGTACCCTTATAGATGGTCTTGCAGATGGCCTCACGGTTGATGGCCAGGGAGATGCCCCTGCGCAGGTCGGCGTTGTTGAACGGCTCGGCCGTGGTGTTGCAGGTCAGATAGTACGTGGAAGGCTCGGCGCCGAGCAGCATGCGCTCGCCTTCACCCATGGTGTAGCCGTCCTTGGACACGCCGCGATCCTTCTTGGCGGCATCGATCTGAGCGACGGGAACGTCGCAGACATCGAGGTTACCGGCCTGGAACTCCTTGTAAGCAGTCTCCATGTCCTTGATGACCTGGAAGTGGATGCCATCGATCTTGGCCTTGTCGCCATAGTAATCGTCGAACTTCTTGAGGTTGATCTCCTGACCATCCTCCCACTTGCCGTCCATCATGAACGGGCCGTTACCGACCGGTGCAAGATAGAAGCTCTTGACATCGGACTCGGCGCACTCGGGAACCGGGGCCAGAGCCGGGTGAGAGGCGACGAAGGGGAAGTCGGCGTAAGCGGAAGACAGCTTGACGACGAGGGTCTCATCGTCGGGGCAAGTAACACCGCTGAGCTCGGTAGCGTTACCGGCAAGCAGGTCGTCATAGCCCTCGACCATAGAAAGGTGATAGGAGACCTCGGAAGGGCCGTACTCGGTAGCGATGGCCGACTTGGTGTTGACCAGACGCTCCCAACCGAGCTTGAAGGACTTGGAGGTAACGTCGTCACCGTTGTGGAACTTGGCCTTCTTGATCTTGAAGGTGAACTCGGTGGCGTCGTCGTTGGCCTCAAAGGACTCGCAAGCCAGCGGAACGATCTCGCCCTTCTCGGCGTCATAAGAGGTCAGAGCATCAAAGAGCTGGTACTCGACCTGAGTGCCCTGGTCCTCCTGGACGTTATAGGGGTCGATGCAGACCGGGTTGTTGATGTAGAAGTTCAGCGTCGAACCGGACTCAGAACCGGAAGCGTCGCCGCCCTTCTTGCCGCATGCGGCAAGAAAAGCCATGGAGCTCGCAGCAAGGGTACCGCCGACAAAGGCGCGACGACCCATAACGGGCTGGTGGAACATAGAATCAGCCATGCCATCCTCCTTATGAGATAGGACAAAGTAAGTTCGGTCGGGCAACGTCAAGACAGCCCAATCGAACCATTCAAACGCGGTCCGCCGTTTTGGCTGGTTATACAAAGCGGACCAACGTATTGCAATACAGTAGCGCATTTTATGCACGATTTGGGGCTAATTCCGGTTAACGGTCGAGATTTTCTTTAGTTGGGCGAAGTATATGAGGATATTTTGACTCTGTTACAAATATGTAAACAAAATGGGTCCCGCACTTGCGGGACCCTTTTCAAGTATTTATGCGGTTCGTGATTAGTAGCCCACGATGCCCTGCGGGAAGAAGAACATGCACAGCACGACGCACACGGCAAACACGACAGCCATGATGACGGTCAGGCGGTCAAGGTTCTGCTCCATAACGCCCGTGGCAGAGCTGGAGTTATACAGCGAGCTGGCAATCATATCCGAAACGCCGGTACCCTTACCGGAATGCATCAGGACGAGAATCGTCAGCGCCACGGCAGAAACAGCCCAAACGACAAACAGAAGAATCTGGAACGGACCCATAGATAAGCTCCTTAATAGAACAGTTCAAACTCCAGTACTGTACCACAATCCCCCGCTCTCCCCTACCTGCCACTCAAGGACGGGGTGGAAATGGCAGAAATACCAAAAAGGGGGTTGTCCGGTTGTGGACAACCCCCTTGCTAGAAAACGGTATTTGTTTTCTATTAGGCCTCGGTGGCGAGCACGCGGCCCATCATCTCGGCGGAAGGCTCAATACCAGCCATGGTGAGCATGGTCGGAGCGATATCGGAAAGACGGCCGTCCTCGATACCGGTGAGCTGTGCCTTCTCATCAACGATGATGAACGGCACGCGGTTGGTGGTGTGAGCCGTAAACGGATGCTTGGAACCGTCGGAAGCAACGTCAAACATGTGATCGGCGTTGCCGTGGTCGGCGGTAATCAGTGCAAAGCCGCCCTTGGCGAGAATCGCCGGGACAACCTTGGACAGGGCATCGTCAACAGCCTCGACGGCCTTAACGGCGGCGTCGAAGACACCGGTGTGACCAACCATGTCGCAGTTCGCGAAGTTCACGATGTAGAAATCAGCGCGATCCTCGTTGATGGCGGCGACAAGCTTCTCGGTAACCTCGGGAGCGCTCATCTCGGGCTGCAAATCGTAGGTAGCGACCTTGGGAGAAGCGACGAGCACGCGCTCCTCGCCCTCCTTGGGCTCCTCGATGCCGCCGTTGAGGAAGAACGTCACGTGAGCGTACTTCTCGGTCTCGGCGGTGTGCAGCTGCTTCAGGCCATTGGCGGCGATAACGTCGGCCAGGACGTTCTCGGGGAACGTCTTGGGGAAGGCGACCTCGACGTCAAACGTCGGATCGTACTCGGTCATCGTCACAAAGTGCGAAAGCTTAATCTGCTCGCGCTCAAAGCCGTCGAACTCCTTGTCCGTGAACACGCGGGTCATCTGACGGGCGCGGTCGGGACGGAAGTTGAAGAAGATGGCCGCGTCGCCCTCGTGGATGCCCTCGTTGTGGGCAGCGAAGGGCTCGACGAACTCGTCACCGCGCGGATCCTTCTCGTAGTAGGCCTTGATACCGGCAACGGGGTCGGTATCGGCATCGGACGCATTGACCATAACGTCGTAGGCGCGCTGGATGCGCTCCCAACGGTTGTCGCGGTCCATGGCCCAATAACGGCCCGAGACGGTAGCAACGCGAGCGTCGCAACCGGTCTCCTCGGAGATCTTAGCCAAGAAGGCGCAGAACTCACTCATGTAACCGGCACCGGACTGCGGGTCAACGTCGCGACCATCCATGAAGGCGTGGACGCGAACGGTCTTGACACCGTGCTCGGCAGCCATCTTGACCAGAGCCTCGACGTGGTTCATGTGAGAATGAACACCGCCAGGGCTCATAAGGCCCATGAGGTGGAGAGTCTTACCGTCAGCCTTGACGTCGTCCATAGCCTTGACAAAAACCTCGTTCTTGGCGATGGAGCCGTCCTTGATGGCGTTGTTGATGCGCGAAAGCTCCTGAAACACGATGCGTCCGGCACCGATGTTGAGGTGACCCACCTCGGAGTTACCCATCTGGCCATCGGGAAGACCCACGTCCTCGCCCGAAGCGCCGAGCGTGGTGTGGGGGTACTTCTCGTACAGGCTATCAAGGAAGGGCGTCTTGGCAGCGGCGACGGCGTTCTCGCCATCGGCCGGAGCAAGGCCGCAACCATCCATGATGATCAGGAGTGCAGGAAGATGACGCTGTGCCATATGTCCTACTCGCCTGCCTTGACGACCATAGAGGCGAAGTCGGCAGCCTTGAGCGAAGCGCCGCCCACGAGGGCGCCGTCAACGTCGGGCTTGGCGACGAGCTCGGCAATGTTGCCGGGCTTGGCGGAACCGCCGTAGAGAACGCGGATGCCGTTGGCGAGCTCCTCGCCGAACATCTCCTTGAGGGTCTCACGGATAGCGCCGCAGACCTCCTGAGCGTCCTCGGCGGTAGCGGTCTTGCCGGTGCCGATGGCCCAGATGGGCTCGTAGGCGACGACGACCTGCTTGGGGCAGGTGATCTCAAGGCCAGCAAGGCCAGCCTTGACCTGGTTCACGACGTGCTCGACATAGGTGCCAGCCTCGCGGACCTCAAGGGACTCGCCGCAGCAGAAGACGGGAACAAGACCGGCGGCAACGAGAGCCTTAGCCTTCTTGTTCTGGTCCTCGTCGGTCTCGTGGAAGTAGTCGCGACGCTCGGAGTGACCGATAATGCAGTAGGTGCAGCCAGCGGACTTGAGCATGTCGCAAGAAGACTCACCGGTGAAGGCACCCTTGGCCTCCCAGTACACGTTCTGTGCACCGAGGGCGATGGGGGCAGCCTGAATGCGGTCATGAACCGTGGTGATGTCGATGGTCGGAGGGCAGACGAGCACCTCGACGCCAGCCGGAACCTCGGGCAGAGCCTGAGCCAGCTCGTCGGCGAGCTTGGCGGCCTCGGCGACGTCGTTGTTCATCTTCCAGTTACCAGCGATTAGAAGGGTGCGATTAGGCATCGAGAAGCGCCTCCACTCCGGGCAGGGCCTTACCCTCGACGAGCTCCATGGAAGCGCCACCACCGGTGGAGATCCAGCTCATCTTGTCGGCCAGGTTGAACTTGTTGACAGCTGCGACAGAGTCACCACCGCCGATGATCGAGGTGCAGTCAGCCTCGGCGACAGCCTCGGCGATAGCCTGGGTGCCGTGAGCAAAGTTGTCAAACTCGAAGACGCCCATGGGGCCGTTCCAGAACACGGTCTTGGCTCCCTTGACAGCCTCGGCATAGAGCTCCTCGGTCTTGGGACCGATGTCCATACCCTCACGATCGTCGGGGATAGCGTCGGAAGCAACAACCTCGGGGACAGCGTCCTCGCCAAAGTGATCGGCAACACGGTTGTCGATGGGGAGCAGGATCTTGACGCCCTTCTCCTCGGCCTTCTTGAGCATCTCGCCGGCGCGCTCGACCCAGTCCTCTTCCTTGAGGGACTGACCAACGGACAGGCCCTGAGCCAGGAAGAAGGTGTAGGCCATGCCGCCACCGATGATCAGGGTGTCAGCGGAGTCGATGAGGTGATCGAGAACGCCGATCTTGGAGGAAACCTTGGAACCGCCGACGATGGCGACGAAGGGGCGCTCGGGCTCGGCGAAGATGCCGGTCAGCGTGTCGACCTCCTTCTCGAGCAAGAAGCCGGCGACGGCAGGCAGGTAAGCGGCGGGGCCCACGACGGAACCCTGGGCGCGGTGAGCGGTGCCGAAGGCATCGAGAACGAAGACGTCACCATAGGAAGCGAGCTTCTTGGCGATCTCGGGATCGTTCTTCTTCTCACGCTTGTCAAAACGGACGTTCTCGAGAACGAGGACCTTGCCCGGCTCGACGGCGGCGACAGCCTCAGCAGCCTTCTCGCCGTAGGTGTCGGCGACAAAGGCAACGTCGAGACCAGAGAGCTCAGCGAGCTTCTTGGCGACGGGCTCGAGGGACAGCTCGGGCTGGAAGCCGGTGCCCTCGGGACGGCCGAGGTGGCTCATGAGGATGACGCGAGCGTTGTGCTCAACGAGGTAGTTGATGGTGGGCAGGGCAGCCTTGATACGGGTGGTGTCGCCAACGACGCCATCCTTGATAGGCACGTTAAAGTCAACGCGGACGAGAACGCGCTTTCCGTCGACATCGATGTCGCGGACGGTCTTCTTGGTAAAGGCCATGTTTGCTTCTACCTTTCGTACGTGTCTGCCTCCCATTACGGCAGACGATTTCTTATAAAAAGGGCGCGACCCTAGGGTGTAAGCCCTATAAGGCCGCGCCCTTCTTTAGACGCTCAACGAGCTATTCGCTAAAAGCTAAATTAAGCAACGAACTTCTCGAAGTACTTGATGGTGCGGACCATCTGAGAGGTGTAGGAGTTCTCGTTGTCGTACCAAGAGGTGACCTGAACGAGGGTCTGGCCGTTGCCGAGGTCAGAGCACATGGTCTGAGTGGCGTCGAAGATGGAGCCGTGGGTCTCGCCGACGATGTCGCGGGAGACGATCTGGTCCTCGTTGTAGGCGAAGGTCTCGGGGATGGTCTCGGCGTAGGCCTTCATGGCAGCGTTGACCTCGTCGACGGTGACCTTCTTGTCAACGACGGCGTAGAGGTTGGTCAGCGAGCCGGTCGGCGTCGGGACGCGCTGGGCGGCACCGATGAGCTTGCCGTTGAGCTCGGGGAGAACCAGGCCGATGGCCTTGGCAGCGCCCGTGGTGTTCGGGACGATGTTCTCGGAGCAGGCGCGGGAGCGACGGAAGTTGCCCTTGCGCTGCGGGCCGTCGAGCGGCATCTGGTCGCCGGTGAAGGCGTGGATGGTGGTCATGATGCCGGACACGATGGGAGCGAAGTCGTTCAGACCCTTGGCCATCGGGGCGAGGCAGTTGGTGGTGCAGGAAGCAGCGGAGATGATGTTGTCCTCAGCGGTCAGCGTCTCATGGTTGACGTTGTACACGATGGTGGGCAGATCGCTGCCGGCCGGAGCGGAGATGACGACCTTCTTGGCGCCAGCGTTGATGTGGGCCTGAGCCTTAGCCTTGCTGGTGTAGAAGCCGGTGCACTCGAGAACGACGTCGACGTCAAGGTCGCCCCAAGGCAGGTTGTTAGCGTCGGCCTCCTTGTAGATCTTGATCTCCTTGCCGTCAACGGTGATGGAATCCTCGCCAGCAACGACCTCGTGATCGCGAGCGTAGTTGCCCTGCGTGGAGTCGTACTTCAGCAGGTAAGCGAGCATATCGGGAGAGGTGAGGTCGTTGATAGCGACGATCTCGGAGCCCTCATGACCGAACATCTGACGGAAAGCCAGACGACCGATGCGACCGAAGCCGTTAATAGCAACCTTTACTGCCATTGTGTCTCCTTTCGTAAGGCCCCCGCGAGCTACAGCGCCCGCCGTTGAGGCCCACAAACTAACCACTCGCCTAATATACCTTTTTTTTGACTTGAATTTCACGAGAATGCTCGAAATTGAAAATCAAATTTACGTTAAAACGTTTTAAAGACTAAAATAGCAGCTAAATCCATATATAAGTCGTTACTTCAAACTACCTGTTTGCTTCAATGAGCTTTTCAAGCCGTAAAACACGATGGTAGAGGGCCGACTTCGACAAGGGAGGGTCAGCCATCTCCCCCAAATCACGCAGCGACAGATCAGGATAGCGCTCGCGCAGGTCGCAAAAGACCGCCAAGGCATCCGGAAGCGCATCGCGAAGGCCACGCTGCTCGAGCTCATCGATAAGCGCAAGCTGATGTTGGGCAGCACCGGCGCTTCTGGTCTGGTTGGCGAGCTCGGCATTCACGCGACGGTTCACGTCGTTCTTAACCAACTTGACCGCGCGCGCCTCCTCAATCTCGGCAACGCTGCGCTTGGCACCAATCAGCTTTAATAGATGCTCGATTTCCTCGGCGCTCTTAATGTACACGGCATATGACCCCCGCCGTGCATTAACACGAGCATGGACCCCAATCTGCTCCAACAGATCGCAAAGTCCCTTGGCATATTGCTCGCCCTGCACTGCGATCTCCAAATGAAAATCGCCGCGTGGATCGGCCACGAAGCCGCCCGCGATGAGCGCGCCGCGGATATAGGCAAGTCTACAGCAAGGACGGGCAACGATATGTCGGGGTACGCCGGCGACAAGTCCTCCCCTACGGTCGAGGATACCCAGCAGAACCAAGGCCTTATCCAGGTCTGGCTGATCAGGCAAGGTGATGAGGTAGTTTCGAACCTTATGCAAGACAGATTTGCGGACGGTGAACTCCGTTTTGAGCTTAAGGATACGATGCGTCAGCGTGATCATCGTGCGTGCGACGGCTCCCGTCTCAGTCGCAACCGTCAAACGATACCGCCCAGAGCCGGCAAGCGAGAGCGTACCACTCACGCGCGTGAGGGCGGCGAGCGTCGACAAGTCGCAGTATTCACATTCGGGTTCGCAGCGCGCAAGCTCGTCGCGCACCTCAGCGGTAAACGACATGCAGGCCTATGCCTTCGTATTGGCGCGCGACAGGTCGCGGTGGGAGATGCTCACATGATACTGAGCGCCTTCCAGGTAACGGGCCGTGGCCTCGGCAATGGCAACGCTGCGGTGCTGGCCGCCCGTGCAGCCGATGGCGATAGAAAGCTGCGGCTTGCCCTCCGCGATAAAGCCCGGCATCACCGTATCGAGCAGCTGTGTCCAAGCCTTCCAAAACTCCTGCGTCTTGGGATGGTCCAGAACAAAATCGGAGACCTTTTTATCGAGACCGGTCATCGTGCGCATCTCGGGATCGTAGAACGGATTGGGCAGGAAACGAACGTCGATCATAATGTCCGCCTCGACGGGCATGCCGTGCTTAAAGCCAAACGAGAACACGTGAACGTCCATGAGTTGCTGGTCGGACAGCTCGGAAAATGCCATACGTAGCTTGTTGCGCAGCGCAGAGGTGCGCAGACGGCTCGTGTCGATAATCATATCGGCTCGGTCGCGCACGCCCTGCAGCTGAAGGCGCTCGCGCTGAATGGCATCGGCCGTAGTCTCCCCCGGCTTGGCAATAGGATGACGGCGGCGATTTTCGCTGTAGCGACGAATCAGCACCTCGTCAGAAGCCTCCAGGAACACGATGTCGCAGCTCATCTCGCGCTCTTCGAGCGCGGCGACCGCATCGAGCAGCTCGTCAAACAGTCCCTGGCTACGCAAATCGCAGGTGACGGCGAGATGCCTGCCCACGCCCGTATTGATGCCGACGAGCTCGGCAAGCTGGGCGATGAGACGCGGAGGCAGGTTATCGATGCAAAAATAGCCCATGTCCTCGAACACGTGCATGGCCTGTGTGCGGCCTGATCCGGACATTCCGGTGATGATGACGATATCGGGGATGCGCTCCGAGCGCTCCGCCGCATCCATGGCATCTCCCTTTTGCATGTGTTGCCTCCCAAAAACAAGCGCGGGACCCAGCAACCCGGATCCCGCGCGGTCAATTGCCTATATTGAGTATACCGCCCCGAGCGGATACGAGGACTGTCTTACGCCTCAAGCGCAGCCTTGAACCAACTCGTAATACTCGTGGGGTGCGTGATGGCGGTGCCGACGACAACGGCCCAGGCGCCAGCATCGATCGCGGCGCGAGCCTCCTCGGGCGTATGCACGCGACCCTCGCAAATGATGGGAAGGCCGGGGAATTCCTCGGTCGCCTGACGCAGGAGCGGCAGATCGGGGCCATCGGCCATGGTGCAGTCGATGGCGGCGACGCCGTGAGAAAGCGTGGTGGATACAAGGTCGAAGCCCATATCAACCGCACGGCGAATGTCCTCGATGGTGGCACAATCCGCCATCAGGAGCACACCCTCCTCGTGCAGCGGGCGGAAGGTATCCTCGACCGACTTGCCGTCGGGACGCGGACGATCGGTGGCGTCGATCGCCACGATATCGGCACCCGCAGCAACGCAGGCGCGAGCGTGACGCAGCGTCGGCGTGATGTAAACGCCCTCGTGCCCATCCTTCCACAGGCCGATAACAGGAACCTCACAGCGACCCTTAATGGCGGCAATGTCGGCAAGGCCCTGGCAGCGAATGGCGGCGGCGCCGCCGAGCTCGCAAGCACGCGACATTTGAGCCATGGTCTCGGGCGTACGAAGCGGCTCGCCCATATACGCCTGAACGCTCACGACGAGCTTACCCTTCAGGGACTGGATCAAAGGATCAACGGTCATGTTCGACTCAACCTTTCTCAAAACAGCCTTCTGAGACGCCGCACCTTGACGTTCAAACCGTCGCTCGCGTACCGAAGTACGCTTCGCTCCTCTTTCACGTCAATCTGCGGCACCTCAGAAGGCACACTTGGTAGTTATGTTTACTTCAACGAAGCAAGAAGATGCTCGGCGGCACCGATGAGCGGAGCATCGCCCTCCAGAGAACCGATGAGGATCGGCGTGTCCTGAAGCGGATCGAGCGCCTGGCTGGCATAGCCCTTGTGCACCGAATCCTTCCACGTCTGCGAACGCCAATCGGGACCTTGGTGAATCACGCCGCCCGAAAGCACGATGACCTCAGGGTCCAGGATGTTAGCGAGCGAGCCCAAGCTGGCCCCCAGCGCAAAGCCGGCGTCATGGATGACCTCGGTCGCCTTTGCGTCGCCCGCACGGCACAGATCGTTCACATCGCGACCGACCGAAGGACGGCTGGGGTCGACGCGGCCAAAACGCTCATCGTACATTCGACCAATGGAAGTGCCCGAAGCAACCGACTCCAGATGGCCGGAACGCCCGCAGGCGCAGGGAATGCCGGCGGCAGCCGAACACTCAATGTGGCCCATATGACCGGCAGCACCATGGAAGCCCTGCATCACGCGGCCGCTCTCGACATATGCGCCGCCGATGCCCGTGCCGATGCCAAGACACAAGACGGAGAACTTGGCCTTGCCGACGCCCCAGTGGGCCTCGCCCAGAGCATGAGCCTGCACGTCGCCCACAACGGCAACGGGAAGACCGAGGTCCTCGCGCAGACGCGGCCCCAACTGAACGCCGGACCAGCCGGGCATGATCTCATTGGCATACGCGATGGCGCCCGTCTTGGGATCGACGACGCCGGCGGCGCCGATACCGACGCCAAGGACCTCGACATCGGGATTCGCCTCGAGAGCGGCCTTGATGGACGCCTCGATACGCTGGAAGACGGCCTCGCCGCCCTCTTGGGCCTCGGTGGGAACCTCGGCCTCAAAGACGGGACGGGGCACACTACCGTCAGCCGGGTACTCCATGATGGCAGTCGCGATCTTAGTTCCGCCGATATCGACAGAGCAGACGTACTTGTTCTCCATGTCGCTCTCCTTAGGAGATAAAAACAACTACAGGAAATGAAGGCTGCGTTATCGCCGCAGCTTGGTAAAGGTTTCCCGGGTGTCCGAGGTTGGGGTGAAAGCGGTCGGGCGTTGACCTAATGGGTCACGCTCGACCGCTTGAGCCCCAAGATCGGGTGCCTGGGAAAGCTTTAAAGGAGACCGTTGTCCTGAAGGACCTTCTTAATAGCCTCGACGTTCTCGCCGGTCATGGCCTTCACCGGGCGCGGCATGGTCGGGCTGTCGAAGATGCCCATGAGGTTCATAGCGGTCTTGAAGGCGCCGACGCCACCGGCATAGCCCTGGACGCCCGAGGTGACATCCCAAATGTGCGAAATCTCATTGAGGCGATCCTGCTCGGCCTTGACGGTAGCCCAGTCACCAGCCTGAGCGGCCTTCCACTGACGCACGTAGCCCTCGGGCTCAACGTTGGCGAGACCCGGGACGGAACCGTCGGCGCCACCGAGGTAGGCGCCGTCGACAACAACCTCGTGACCGGTGAGAATGCTCATCGGATGGCCGTTCTTCTCGTTCTCCTGAACGAGGTAGCGGAACGAGATGTCATCACCCGAGGAATCCTTGACGCCGGCCAGAACGCCCTCGGCGCCGAGCTTGGCAAGGAGCTTCCAGGGGAGCTTGGTGTGGACACACACGGGAATGTCGTAGGCGAAGATGGGCAGGTCGAGCTCCTCATGCAGGATGCGGAAGTGCTCCTCGACCTCGGTCATGCCCTGCAGGGCATAGAACGGGCAGGTGGCGACAAGCGCATCGGCGCCCAGCTCCTGAGCGACCTTACCGTGCTCGATCATGCGCTCGGTCTCGGTGTCGATGATGCCGACCAGAACGGGAACGCGGTGGTCGACGATACGGACGGCCTCGGAGATGATCTGACGGCGACGCTCGTCGGTGGAGAAGACGACCTCGCCCGAGGAGCCCAGGAAGAACAAGCCATCGACGCCGGCATCGATCATGCGGTTGATGCTGCGCTCAAAGGAGGCAACATCGAGCTGGTGATCTTCGGTATCGGGAACAACGACGGGAGGGATAACGCCGGTGAATTTCTGAGTTGCCACAAGAATCTCCTTAGTTGTCTGGCGGGCAGCCCTATGCCGCCCACTCTTGTTGGCAGTGTCCAGGCCGTCTAGGCCAAAGAACACGGGTAGAACGTTTGGTTAAAAAAGTCGACGACTTCGTTTTCGAACGCATTGATGCGCTCGTGAGCGTATTTGGCATAGATGATATGCCTCCGGTCACACTCAAGACCGTTGAATACGGCAAACTGATCCTTGGGATCGCTCACGGTATCCATAAGCGATGTGCCCATGAGCACCGATCCGCGCACCCGAGACGACAGCGCCTCGAGGCCGCCGGGAAGCGGATTGGCAACCGCCGTGCAGGCGAGGCCCCGCTCGTCCAGAGCAGAAACCGCCAGCGCGACTCCGCCACCAAGACCCTCGCCCCATGCAAAGATGCGGTCGGGGTCCATGCCATCAAGATTGTGCGCCACCTTCGCCAGCGCGCAACCCCAACGGACGCGCTCGACAAAAGCGGGCGAAGAAATCCCCCGCTGCAGGTCGTCCGCACCAGCAACATCGTCATCCAGCGCGAGGACGGCATACCCCATGGCGGCAAATCTCGTCATGTGATGCCAGCCGCGCACAGGCCGATCGATGTCGTGGAACATCAGGCACAGCGGCACGCGCTCAGATACTCGGACACGACCGACAGGCTCGATCAAACGAGCGTGAATCGCATCGTCACCGAGCTCAAAGGAGACCTCC
Organism: uncultured Collinsella sp.; assembly: GCA_958421035.1. GTDB lineage: Bacteria > Actinomycetota > Coriobacteriia > Coriobacteriales > Coriobacteriaceae > Collinsella. The sequence continues at coordinate 12,214 of CATZKS010000030.1, forward strand.
GAGTAACGGGCGCAGGGGTTAACAAAGTCAATCGCCGTAATGGCCAGGCCTTGAATCTCAAGATTCGAAGCGCATGTCTCTAAATCAGAAACATCTGCTTGGAAATCACCGCGCCAGTCCCGATATTCTGCGAGCCTTGACGAAACCGTTCCAGGAATTCCCACAAGCCCGGGGACAATCAGCTCGTCAACATTGCTCTCGCACTTAGACATGAGCCTCCCCTCCCTTGCAGAAAAACGGAATGATCAGATCGTCAAAATCCTGAATCTCCTCGTGGCCAAAGCCTTCAAAGAACTCATGACGCTTTTCGCAGGTCAGGTTGTTATAGACCGCAAACTGCGTCGCTGGCGGACAGACGATATCGGCTGTGCCGGTGCCAAACAGCACGGGGCATTTGACCATAGGGGCAAAGTTCTTGGAATCGAAGTACGCCAGCTTGGCATAGGCTTCGTCAATACGAGTCGAGTCCTCGTCAAACCAGCGAGACCAATAGCGCAGGCCCTCGTAGGCAATGTCGTCGGCATCCAAATCCCAGACCAGGCGGAAATCTGACAGGAAGGGATAGAGGATGGCGGCACGATTGATAAGCTCGCTGTTAAGCGCACAGGTCGCAATGCCCAAACCGCCGCCCTGCGACGCGCCGTTCACAAACACACGGGAAAGATCGATGCCCTCGAGCTCGCGAACAATACGGCACAGAATGCGAATATCTTGGTGCAAGCGGACATAGTAGAGGTTGGCCGGGTCGCCGTCGATACCGGCGACGATATGGCCCGCGACCGTTGTGCCCTCAAATCCGCCAATGTCCTCGGAGGGACCTCCTTGGCCGGGGCAATCGAGGGCGATGAGTGCCATGCCCATGCCCGCAAACGACGCCTGCTCAAACCAGCTGCGGCTTGCACCCGGATACCCATGGAACTGAAGTACCAATGGCACGGGCTCGTCCGAGACAGGTTTAAGGTATTTGGCATACAGGCGCGCGCCACACATGCCGGTATACCAGAGGTCGAAAAGCTGGCAGGTCGCGGCATCGGCGACCGATGCCGTCTCGATCGCATAGTCAAGCCCGACGGCGTCGGCCTCGGCCATGCGATCCTTCCAAAAGAGATCGAAATCTGATGGACGGGGCATGGCGCCTCGGTATTCACCAAATTGATGTTGTAGCTCCTGAGCACTTGGCATGGCTCGTGAACCCAACCTTTCGAAATCGCAACGGAGGTGCGCCCGGCAAGGGAACCGGGCGCACGGGAGGGAAAGCGAGGCTACTCGCCGAGCTTGGGATGCAGCAGCGACGGCGCAGCGCCGAGCAGCATCTTGGTGTAGGGGTCCTGGGGGTGCTGGAAGACCTGCTTGGCCTCGCCCTGCTCGACGATCCTGCCACCATTCATAACGATGATGTCGTCAGAGATATAGCGGACCGTCTGGATGTCATGGCTGATGAACACCATGGCCAGGCCGAGCTCCTTCTTAAGGTCGGTCAACAGGTTCAGAATCTGTGCGCGGACCGAAACGTCCAGAGCCGAGGTGGGCTCGTCGGCGATGATGGCATCGGGGTTCAGCGACAGGGCACGGGCAATTGCGACGCGCTGACGCTGGCCGCCCGAAAGCTGACCGGGAAGAACCTCGGCGGCGGAGCTGGGCAGACCGGTGAGCTCCAGGAGCTCCTTGACGCGCTTCTCCTGCTCGGCCTCGGTACCCAGGTTGTGGACGCGCATGGGGTCGAGCAGCTGCTCGCGAACGACCATGCGGGGATTGAGCGCCGTGGCCGGGTTCTGGAACACGACCGAGATGACGCGACCCATGTGGCGACGGTCCTCGGCGGTACGTTTGGTAACATCCTTGCCCTTAAAGTAGACCTTGCCGCTCGTAGGGGCCTGCAGGCCGCACATGACGTTGGCGGTGGTGGACTTACCGCAACCGGACTCGCCGACGATGCCGATCGTCTGACCGGGCATGAGCTTAATCGTTACACCCTGGACGGCGTGAACCAGGTTGGGGTGCAGAATCGAGCCGGTACGGGTCCTAAAGGTGACGTGGACGTCATCAAGGAAGATGATCGGCTCGACGCCGTTGACTGCGGTCTCGCTCATCTACATCACCTCCGCGTGAGGGGTCAAACCATTTGCCTTGAGCACCTCGTCGGGGAGCTCGGAATAGAAGTGCTCGGTGCCGGGCACGCGCTTGAAGACCGGACGGGTGTCCAGGCCAATACGCGGATGGCTCGAGCGGGGCGCGAAGCGATCGCCCTTGGGGAAATCGCGCGGGCTCGGAACGGCGCCGGGCACCTGGTGCAGGCGACCCGAACCGCTCTCGATGGACAGAACGGAACCCAGAAGACCGCGGGTGTACTCGTGGATCGGGTTGGTGAGCAGCTCCTTGGTGGGTGCCTGCTCGATAACCTGGCCAGCGTACATAACCGTGATGTTATGGGCAACCTCGGCGACCAGAGCCAGGTCATGCGAAACGAAGATCATGGCAAAGCCGAGCTTGGCCTGAAGATCGTTGAGCAGCTTGATGACCTGCTTCTGGACGGTAACGTCCAGAGCGGTCGTGGGCTCGTCGCAGATGACCAGCTTGGGGTCGCGGGTAAGGGCCATAGCGATCAGGACACGCTGACGCTGGCCGCCGGAAAGCTCGTGCGGATAGCTCTCGAGCGTGCGCTTGGGATCGAGGCCGACGAGCTCCAGGAGCTCCTCGGCGCTGCGGGTTCCGCCGCGCTTGGTGAGCTGCTTCATCTGGGCAGAGATGAGCATGGAGGGATTAAGCGAGGACAGGGCGTCCTGATAGACCATAGCGATATCGGTACCGCGCAGGCCGAACCACTCCTTCTTGCTCATCTTGAGCAGGTCACGGCCCTCCCAGAGGACCTCGCCGGAAAGGTGCTCGTCATCGTCGGTCAGGCCCATGATGGCCAGCGTGGTGATGGACTTACCGCAACCGGACTCGCCCACCAGGCCCATGGTCTGACCAGGACGGACGTCAAAGTTGACATGGTCGACAACGTTGATATCACCGTGATGCTCAAACTGAATACAGAAGTCACGGACCGAGAGAATCGGTTCGACAGACTCGTCGGGCACATGGCGATCGTCACGCTTGAGCTCGACATCGCGCAGGGCGCCAAGGCGAGCGGAGAGGGACTGGGCCTGCTCCTTGTAGGCGCGAACGGGGTCGGAGACCAGCAGGTCGGCCTCGCGACGCTTGGAGGAATCGGTAGGATCCAGGGCGGCAGAGGGAGCAGCGGCCATAGCGTCGGTAATGCCCTCGGAGAGGATGTTGAGCGCCAGGCAGGTGATCATGATGGCCAGGCCCGGGAACAGCGCCTGCCACCAACGGCCGGCGAGCACGCCGCCGCGGGCGTCGGCGAGGATGTTGCCCCAGGTAGCGGTGGGCTCCTGGATACCAGCGCCGATGAAGGTCAGCGAAGCCTCGAAGATGATGGCGTCGGCGACCAGGGTAACGGTGAAGACCATGATCGGGGCGATGCAGTTACGCAGAACATGCTTGATCAAAATCCACGGAGCCTTGGCGCCGGAAACGATGACCGCGCGGACATAGTCCTCGCCGTACTCGGACACGATGTTGGCGCGCACGATACGGGCAATCTGCGGAGTGTACATAAAGCCGATGGCGAAGATGATCGACGGCACGGAGTTGCCAAGGATGGAGACAAAAACGGCCGCGAGGGCGATGCCCGGGATGGACATGATGATGTCCAGGATACGCATGATCGTCTCGGAGACGGCCTTGCGCGAAACCGCTGCAAGGGCGCCCACGACCGAGCCGCAGACCAGAGCCATGGCGGTGGCACCAAAGCCGATGATCAGCGAGTAACGACCACCGTAGAGCATACGCGACAGAATGTCGCGACCCTTATCGTCAGTACCGAAGATAAATCCGTTGCCGGGAGCCTGGCGAGCCGTAAAGATCTCGACCGGGCTATAGGGGGCAAGAAGGGGCGCCAGAATCGCAGTCAGGGCGACCAGCACCAGCACGACGGCGGCAATCTTAGAAGACAACGTCATCTTCTTCCAGCCACCGAGCTTGAGCCCCTTGGAGGCAGCCTTCTCGAGCTGCTCGGTTTGCTTCTCTCGAATCTTTACCATAATCTACACCGTCCTGATGCGCGGGTTGATGAGCAGGTAGAGCATGTCAACCACGATGTTGATGATGATGAAGGCAAGAGCAACGACGATAACGACGCCCTGAACCAGGTTCGCCTCGTTGCCCTGAACGCCCTGCAGAATCGCGGTGCCCATGCCGGGGAGGTTGAAGATAACCTCGATGACGACGGCGCCGCCCATGAGGTAACCGATCTTAAGACCGAGGGTGGTGACCGGGGTGATCAGCGCATTGCGAAGAACGTTGATGCCGACGACGACCTTCTCGGGAACGCCGGCGCCGCGAGCCATACGGACATAATCCTTGTCGAGCTCCTCGACCATGGCGGTACGCACGATACGAGTCATCTGGCCTGTCAGCGGAAATGCCAAGGCGATAGCGGGCATGATCATACGTCCCAGATAGCCAACCGGATTCGTGGTGAAGTGAGGCAGAGCACCCGATGCCGGGAGCACCTTAAGGTAGGAAGAGAACAGCAGAATCAACAGAACGGCAAGCCAGAACGACGGGGTTGCCAAGCCGGCGATGGAAAAGACGCGGATCACTTGGTCCGGCCATTTGTCGCGATACAGTGCCGCGATGACGCCGAGCAAAAACGAAACGACCGCACCGATGGCAAGACCGATAAAGGTCAGCTGCATCGTGACGGGCAGGGCCGTGGAGATGCGCTTGGCAACGGAGTTGCGAGCAGCACCATAGGTGCCCATGTCGCCATGGATCAAATCGCCCATATAGCGCACGTAGCGCACGGGCCAGGGGTCGTCCAGACCATACTTCTCATGGTACTCGGCAACCGCCTCGGGCGAGGCACCGTCACCCAACGCCGTGTAGGCGGGGTCGGTCTTGGAGAACGACATAAGGAAGAACACCAGGACGGTGACGCCCAATGCCATGATCGGCAGCGCCACAAGACGCCTTCCAATCAAACGTAGCAAGTTGTTCACGTTCTCTCCCCTTTCTTTTGTCGGTAGGACCAACTGGTATATGAGTACGGATACTCATTACAAGACCCGAGCGACATCATTGCCGCCCGGGTCTTTGTTTCAACTATGAGGATACGGTCCCAACGACCGACATCCTGCATACAGACTCAAGCGAGTCTTACGCCTTGACGGTCGCAACGCCCCTGAAGGACATGCTCGTCGTGCCGATGCCCTTGAAGCCATCGAGGGCCTCGCTGTTGGGCGCAGTGGACGGATCGTCCCAGGAAGCGGAGACGGTCTTGACGTGGACAACGGGGTACAGAACGGCGTTGTCGGCAATGATGTCGAAGCACTCGTTCCACTTCTTCTGCTGCTCGTCGCCCTCGGCGGCAAGAGCCTCGTCCATGAGACCGTGGAGCTTCTGCCACTCAGCGGACTCCTTCCACGGGCAACGGGTCTGCATCCAGACGTTGTCGCCGTACCACCAGTTGAGCAGCAGGTCGGGATCAGCGCCGAAGCAGGAAGGATCGCCAGGGGCAAGGAGGATATCGTAGGCCTCGCCGCCGTCAATGGCAGCGTAGGTAGCCGGCGAGGTATCGGTCTGGATGGTCACATCGAAGCCGAGAGCGTCGAGGTCGTTCTTGACCTGGGCGGCCATGCCCTTAATCTGCTCGTTGTCGGTGGTGCGCAGGGTGATGGCACCCGGGGTGATGCCAGACTCCTCGATGAGCTTCTTAGCCTTCTTGGCGTCGGTCTTGTACACCGTGGAAGCCTCATGATAGTGGGTGA
>CATZKS010000031.1 GCA_958421035.1 uncultured Collinsella sp.
TTACCTGTGCCACGAACTTCAAACCGTTCGTTCGGTTGCCAAAAGAAAAGCCCGCACGACTTTCGCGCGGGCTTTTCGCTAGACAAGCTAGAAGACAAGCTAGAAACACCAGGCGGGACAGACAACCTTTGAATATTTTGCGTTTTGAGCATTTGATGCCCAACCTCCTGAAAGGACATCAAGAAAATCCGTCGGATTATAGTAGGTCGGACGAAGAGAGCGCTCCCAAAAGGCGTCGCCGTTACTCAAAGAATTCCCAAGTTGACTTTTATTCTCGGGTGTTCTGAACACTTCGTACTGAGTCCCTTCTTTACTGAGCCAACTGTTCGGCGGCCATTTAGCGCCATTTTCGGTTACTTCGGGGTTATCAACTATTTCCGAATAGCTAAGCAGGAACAGTTTGTCGGTGGTAGCCGTCACGGCGGCGTCCTTGTTCTCGATACCGCTGTCGACGTTGTTCGTGAGCTTCCTGACGGATTTCACCTTGGACTGGAAATCTGAGGGCATGAGGTTCCAGATTTCACCCGAGTTCATTTTCCCGCGGAGCTCTGACTTCTCCCAACCGCCGATAGTCTTGCCATCGGGATTCATGCGTGAGGAGATATTCGTTGATGTTGTAAAGAATGTAAGACCTGCCTTGCCGGACCCGTCCGCGAGTTCGTCGTGGTTGATACCGATGATTCGGTAGGTCAGCGTCTTGCCGTCCGTCAGCTTCACCGAGAACTTCGTCCCAGCGTCCATCGCAGCCTTTGCCTTGGCATAGGCGAGAGACGAAGTCCCGTTTTTGGCGAGGTCTTTGGCAACCGCCTCCTGCTCGTCGAGTGTCCAGTCCTTCGCTTCCTTGGCGACGGCCGCCTGGACGGTCGCGGAATCGGCGCCTGTGGAGCCGCCGCCGGACGCGCCTCCCTCGGTGCCGCCGGTCGTCCCATTGTTCACCGTGTTGCCGACCAGGTTGAACTGGTTGCGGATGGCTCCGGCCACGCCTGGTCCCGCCAACACGATGAACAGGCCGATTACCGCGATGATCAGGACATACTCGATGATAGATTGGGCTCGGAGGCGGGCACCTCTAGGAGATACCCCCCCCCGAAGGTTCTGCGCCGCTGCATACATATGCGACACTCCCTTCGTATGGGGATTGATATTGCATGCAGGAGCGTACGTTAGAGCGAACCGATCAGCCCGTAACGTGCCGCTGCGGCAACGGTAGCGGCGGGGGAAAGAGTCAGGCGCTCTGAGAGCAGCCATGACGCCCGCTTCGGGCGTTGCCCGCATTCCTATCGAGTCAACCGCTTCATACCTTTAGACAGACGAATGAAAGCCATAGAAAAGCGGGATCCGGCTATAAGCCGGACCCCGCCCAAGGCCTCGTTGTAGGCCTCGGTGTCCGCCATGTCCTCAGCCTTCTCGAGCGCGGCCCTTCTCACGAACTCGGAAAAGGACATGCCCGCGGCGTCCGCATTATCCCGAATCGAAGCTCTTTCGTCCTCATCGAACTTGACCGCAATCTCGCACATCGCCATGGCCGCTCCCGTCAGCGCCGTCATCTGAGTGAGTCAATTATCCACCCACCGCGTACTTCCCGAACTCGAAACGCCAAGCAGGATGAGGCTCTACACGAGGACGCCGCAGAGGTACTGGCGGAGGAGCGCGGCAGGCGCTCTAAGAGCCACTGTATGACCCATTTTCTCCTCAACCCGATAACTATGCTTCAAGACGACAATCGTTCGCGCGGTTACCAAAAGAAACTAGAAACACCAGGCGGGGAAGACGTAACCATAGCTCGACGCAAAGATGTTGCTCGACGGAGTGCCGTGGTTGTCGACATAGAGGAAGCGCACAGAGTTGTCTGGAAGCACCGAACGCTCCCACGAACCGCCGCCTGTGGCAATGGCAGGGTTGCCCGAGTGGCTATTCATCACCTTGCCCTTGAAGGCCTCGTACTGGGTTCCCTCTTGTCCAATCCATGAATAGTCAGACCAATCGCTATATGGGGTCTCGACGATTTCGGAGTAGCTGAGCAGGAAGAGCCTGTCGGAGGTCGCCGTCACGGCGGCATTCTTGTTTGCGCTGCCGCCGCCGACGTTGTTCGTGAGTTTCTTGACGGCCTTCACCTTGGACTGGAAATCGACGGGCATCAGGTTCCAGATCTCACCGGAGTTCATTTCCTTACGGAGCTCCGACTTCTCCCAGCCGCCGGCGTTGGTGTCCGTGGCGTTCACGCGGGAAGCAAAGCTATTCGAGGTGGTAAGGAACGTCAAGCCCGCCTTGCCGCTACCGTCGACAAGGTCGTCGTGGTTGATGCCGATAATGCGGTATCTGAGGGTCCGTCCATCGGTCAGTTCCATCGAGAACTTGATGCCGGCATCCATGGCGGCCTTCGCCTTGGCGTACGCAGGCGATGCCTCGCCCTTCGCGGCGATGTCCTCGGCCACGGCTTTCTGCTCACCGAGCGTCCAGTCCTTCGCGTCCTTGACGACGGCCGCCTGGACGGTCGCGGAATCGGCGCCTGTGGAGCCGCCGCCGGATGCACCGCCGCCCTCGGTGCCAGCGCCAGTCCCGCTGTTCACCGTGTTGCCGACCAGGTTGAACTGGTTGTGGATGGCCCCCGCCACGCCGGGTCCGGCGAACGCGATCACCAGGCCGATGACGGCGATGATTAGGACGTACTCGATGATTGATTGGCCTCGGAGAAGAGTACCTCTAGGAGATACCCCCCCCCCGAAGGTTAATTGCCGCTGCATGCATATGCGACACTCCCCTCGCTCAGGGTTTGTAGATACATTGCCGAGCGTAGGGCTATTCCATAATTCTGCTCCGGTCTTGCCGCAGCGGCAACCGCACCGCAAAAATAGCCAAAACGCCCATTCGAAACCAAACGCCCAGGTAAACGGCTTAACACAATCGCGAATACGACCCCAAAAAAAACCTACTTGGATACCCGCTAGGGGTACCTGTTTTCAGGCACCTTAAATCGCCTCTCGTTGCCTCGTTTTTTCGGCTACTCAGTAAAAAATAGGGGAGTACGCCAGTACTCCCCCTAAATCGTTTATATCCCGGTTGCTGCCTGCCAGTCTGCTCTCTCAAGCCTAGGCTTGAGCGCGGGGGGCTTAGGCCCCTAGGCTTGAACGTACTTGAGGTCAAGCTCTCCAGGCGCGTCCACGCACACCGCGCCGAACGTCAGGTTTACCAGCCGGGGCTGAGCTCCATAGGAGCAAAATCATTCTAGCGCTTACTATCAAGGATATCCGTCGTAGTGGCGGCTATCCGGCAAACGATCGTACTCTCGTGGTCCCGTTTCGAGTAATTCTTTGGCACGGTCAGGAGCATAGCGAACGGTTTCCGCTGTTCCGCTCATGTACATGGACGATGAATGAACTTCGATAGCAAACGCAATTTGGTTTTTGAAATATGGACGAATTCCTTGTCAGGAGGGTAGAATGGTGCCGACGGCAGCCCAAGTTGTAGAGAGCTGGGCAGAGCCGTTGCTTAATGAAGTTGGGTCATCGTCTTAGCGACGGTGGCCCTTCTTTTTGGGCTTCGAGCCCTGCTTGAGTGCCTTGGAAAGGCCGACAAGGGCCGTGAGGAGCGAGACCATAGCGGTCAGGAGCTTCACGAGCTCGGTGAAATCGGTCATGGGCATCACCTCCCATCAAATGGAGGGCTCTGCCCGGCACGAGGGCTGCCGACAGCAAGGACGATTCTATCAGAGCGGCTGACTCCCGCCCGATATTACCATCCCACCGCGCCTGTGCAAAAAAGAGGGCCGCCAAACAGCGGCCCTCCAGCGAAAGTGCACGTTATTTAGGACTGTGTGATCCTTTGAAAAAGGCTGCTGTATAATTACATATAAGAGTCATCCGGAAGGAGCTACCGATGAATACCAAGCGATTTATCCTGAATGCACTTCTGGTAGTGGCAATATTGACGCTCTTCGTCTTCTCGTACTCATACATGAATCAGCCAAGATTTGGATATGCTTTATACGCTGTTTTTTCCGGCGAAACAACTTACAACACTTACAACACTATTGGCTTCATTGACGCAATCTTTTTCTATGTAGTCGGCCCCTTATCAAGCGAACTGGTCGCTTTCCTTGTCTGCCTCAACCTGAATCAACGAAGCCAAACTCATTCAGCGACTTCGGCCAAACAAGGAATCAATCTCTTCGCAATAACGATAATTCTGCAAATTCTGACAGTGTTGATTATCGCCCTGACCGCAACAAACGTTTTGAAGTATGAGTTCGGATTCATCGCGAGTTGCCTGATGGCAATTGCCGCGGGTATAGCGGTCTCGTATACGACACCGGCAAAGAAGTGGCTCAACTAACAGGGCCTATTTGGAATCCGAATCGTCCATGGAGCCGTCGATGCCGGTTTTGGTGTCGTCGTCCGTATTGGAATCGTCATCCTTGGGGCTTATAGGACAAAATGTGTATATCTCATAATGTATACGTTGCACCATGAGAGAGGGGTCTGTCATGAGCTGGAAACCGAGAAAATGCGTTATCGCCGGTCTCGTGACAACCGGTCCTGGCGGCGGCTTGTTTGCAACCGCAATGACATCGTACCGACTTTTCACTTGCATGTTCTGAAAGGCAGTTGCCATGCAGTCGCAAAATCAATCGAGATACTTGACCACAATCGGCTTTGCCCTGCTTGCATTACTCTTTGCTAGCGACCTTTTGCTGAAACCGCCCAAGGAACTCGTTTCGCTTGCCATAGCCTGCATTTCCGCCCTTTACTTTACGGCAACCCTATTCGTCGGACTAAAGGAGAGGAAAAAAGGCGCAGTCGTTGCATCTGCCGTAGGCGTGATCACAGCCATTGCCTCATTCTTTATCTGACACATTGGTGATCTAGGGGCGATATCGTAGGAATACGACCGGGAGAGCCGGGACCAGATTACCCGGGTTGCCCGGTCGGCTCGCGCGACGGCGCGGCGGTTCCACAGAAAGATCTCCGGACTTCACGCCGTTTCTGATCGCATTGTAGACAGCCATCTCGTCTTCGCAGTCGGCGAGCACGCGGTGTGCGTCGTCGTTTTGGATGTCCAGTAAATCTCGAAGGTCCTCCATGCACCAGCGTCCGAGATCTGGCCATGCGCGTTGCGCGAGCTGATAAGTGTCGATTGCGATGTTGTAGTTAAAGTCCAGGCCAAAGCCGTCCCAGGCAGAACGGCTTTGTTTCCTTGATTATCAACTTCATCCGGACACTTCCCGCATTCATCCGTGTGTGTACGGATGAATGCGGGGTTCAATACCCCGGCGGCCTGATCGGCAGACCGCCGGGAATTCTCACTCCTCGAAAAAAGCCGGCACTCGGTTAGTCCTGCGCATCTTGAAATCGCCAGACTCATGGGAGACGTAGAGAATGCCGTCCATCCCATCTCGTGATGCATACGACAGGTGAACTGAACCGCAATCCGATCCATCATTGTCGAGAAGATCGAACGAATTCGGGTCGCTCGTTGCGGCCAAACGACCACTCAGACAAGAGCCATCGTCATTACAGATTTGCCATTCCATGTCTTCGCCTGCAAGAATCGCCATAGACGGCCTGGTCGCGCCATCGTTGACATACATCCCGTCTATGCCAAACCCATTTTCAGCGCCATCGATGAACGACTGCTCGGACCTATACCTCGCAAATGATGCACATAGCACCATTGCAAGACAAAGTACAAAGCCAACAATCGCTATCTTTGCATAGCTCTTGCCTATCATGTCATTCACCTCCCTCGTATGTATCGAGGTATTCCTGCTTGAGCGTCTGCGAGGACGACTTGATCTTTTCCACGAGCGTGCCGGCCTCGATGAAGTAGAACGAGTTGGTAAGGTCTGCCAGGTCGTCGAGCAGATGGCTTGAAATGAGCACGCTGCGTCCCCGCGCCACCTCGCTGCGCATCGCGTCGCAGGAGGTTTTCCGTTTTCCCGGATCGAGGCCGTTCAGCGGTTCATCGAGGATGAGGTACGGGCAATCGGTCGCTATCGCCATGGCAAGCTTTACCTGCTGCTTCATTCCTGTCGAGAGTTTACGGGTCGGCTTGTCGAGATATGGGGAGATTCCGAGGGAGTCGCAGAGCGAGTCGATGTCGGCGGCCGATTTCCACGCCTCCCTAACGAAAGAGAGGTGCTCGATGGCCGATAGCGTGGGGTAGAGATCCGCGCTGCCCGAAGAGCTCAGGTAGACGAGTTCTGCGAATTCGGCTGATCGGCGTTGGCAGATTCCGTCTGCCGCCAGGCTTCCCGAGCGGATGCGGGTGGGAAATTGGCCCGACAGCGCTTCAAGAAGGGTGGTTTTCCCCGAGCCGTTGGGAGCGACGAGGCCCGCCGCCGTTCCCGGGCTCAGGAAAAGCGACCCGATTGAAAGTATCGTCGTGCTTCCGTATCCCACGCTCGCGTCTAGAAGCTCGAGCCCATAGTGCTTTTTCGCGGGTCCAGGCTGTTTGGGGGAACGTGTCGCAACGGCGCCGACCGTAAAAAAGACCGCGACGTATGCCAGGGCCACGGCAAGCATCGATGCGCTGCCTGAACCGGAGCCAATGAATTCTGTCGGGAAGCATCCTACGTAACCCGTTGCCTCGATAGGCGAGAATACGGGCAGTGGCAGGAGCCCGAGCACGGCATTATGCCCTAGTGCCGAATCGGACAATAACGGGAATGCCGGGGCCGCGACAAGCAACGCGGAGGTAAGGGGGCCCGCGAGGACGCGCCTCGTTGCGGTCGATAGGACGACGGAACAAACGGATATCAAGGTTCCACCCGCGAGCAGCGCGAGAAGTATGGTCGTGAAGACGTTTCCCGCGGTCGTGGTAGTGAGCGCGCCGTCATGGAAGAAGGCGATCGGGTACCCGATCTGCCCGAAGCCGTTTAGGGCCAAGGCGTAAATACTCCCGGGCGCAAGGCCGGCGAGGAGCATCGCGGTCCCCGCGCCAATTATCGAAAACACGGTTTGGATAAGGCGCCGGAATTTGGGCACGGGCGCCTTTGCCGCCAGGGTCCCGGGCCTTGTGGCGCCGAGCACGAGTATCGACGAGAGAAGGAAGGGGATGAAGGGAAGGAAGGACGGCGCCTGGGCAATGGCGTAGGGCAGGAAGGAGAGGAACGGCAGGTCGTTTGCGGAGGCCGGGATATCCGCGATGCCGGAGCTGCTCAGAGCGCGGCAATATGCGAGCTCTGCGTCATTGGTCTCTCGGTCTCCCACGATGGACCCGGATTGGAAGCCTTCGTCCATGAGCGCGTAGTAGCTCTCGGCAGAATCGAGAAAGGCGGCGTCGGTTTGAGCGGCGAGGGCGGCGTTCGCGTATCTTGCAAGCTCAGCGTCATCTTGCTGCTCTGGCGATAGGTCTGTGCCGCTGGCCTGGGGCGCGCGCGTATTGAATGCGTCGACAAAGCCCTGCATGCCCTGCTTCATAAAGAAGGGGCCGTAGATGGGTGAATTGAACGCAATGGGGACGGAAAAGGCTGCAGCAAGAACGAGCGTGGAAATCCATACGGCCCTGTCTCTTAGGATTAGTTTGAGAAGAAGTCGACAGTACATTCAGAAGCACCTGCATTCCTCAAAGAATCGTTAGATTAAAAGTAACAGACCGGATGAAGATGCGCGCGGCGGGGGCGAGGCGAATGGCTGAACGGTATCGATATGCGGGTTCAACGGTATTATATTGACTACATAGATTATTAACTTGCTTGACTTGTAAACCTAGTCGTCCTGTCATCATATTCAACTTCGAAAAAAGGGGAATGAGGGCATCCCGATGCATCGAGTATTACTGGAACCCCGGCGATACGCTGAATGATTTGTGACGAATAGTCATGTCCATCAAGAAGGCTCGACGCTTCGGGCAGCTCGTCAATCGATATATCAATTCTTGGAGACATGTATTCCTACCATTTTTAAAGAAACAACGGCGGTAATCGCTATCGCGATTGCGCCAATAATACCGAGCGCCATCTATTTATACTTGATTTAAGGCGGAGTGGAATGTGGGCGCGCAAGGAGATGCGGAATCGATGAGAGCCTCAAAAAAAATTACTGCAGTGTTATCATCTTTCATCCTCTCTATTCTTCCATTTCTGATTCTATGGACGGCTTGGTCAGTCCTCCCTGATACAATTCCCGCTCATTGGAGTGGGGGTGTGGTTGATCGATGGGGTAATAAGCTTGAATTGCTGGTTGTTCCGCTGTTTTCTCTGATTGGTTCTATTGCAATTTCTGTGTACCTTATTGTTTCCACGCGGCGAAGAGAGTTCGCGGATTTCTCTGTTCGAATGCGACGGGACTTTGTTGCGTGCTATATTTCTAGTCTTCTTTTATCGACAACCTGCTCAGTGATAATTGCCGTTTGGGTTCAGTTGATTCTTACGCAAAGCACTGCAGTTGATGGGGGACTTGGACTATCGATCCTGTATTCCCTTCCCGGGCTATATGTGATCTTGTGCGCTTTGCCGCCTTTTTATGCGAGCGGCGAGAGCAAAAAGGCAGAGCGCCTGATAACAGTTCTTATTGGCGGCGCGGAGATTGTTCTTTGTGGAATAGTGCTTGAAGGTTCGGCTGCCTCTTATGCGATGATTGGACTGATGATTCTGTTCTGTGCGTTTGAGATTGTGTCACAGGTAAGGGATAGCCGGTCCTTATGAGTTGAATTACGCGCGTGCGGATATAAAGGGTGGCATGTTAAATTTGTTGAAAGCTCTGACATGCGCTGTCGACTTCATTAAAATCGATTGCCGATCAAGTCTTCCTATATATGCGAGCCCCAAGAAACTGCGCTGTGAACCTGAGTCCTCTATCGATCGGCCCGGTGCACCGGGCCGCTGTCCTCGAGCCGGCAACAGCTTGCCGGTCTCAAAACGTATGCCGTCCGGCACGACCGACGGCCGAGTCTTGCGCCCCGTTCGGGCAGCGCCAGAACCCCGTGCCGGAACCCATGCGGTCGATTGCAGGGGAATTCAGCCGAGGCCATCGAGGAGCCGACCTAGGGACGGCGCCCTCAGTCCTCGAAGGATTTCAACCGCCCCTTAAAGGCTCGGATTGATTTAACGGTTGATTCAATCCGGCAGAATATGCCGGGCATGGACCGGTTGACACAATGTAAGGTAAAAAGCAGATGCGGCCGTACGCCGGTGCGGGGTTCGGGTGATGTGATAGAAAGAAATATACGTATTACATCTAACCAAGAGGTGCGTCATGGCAACCGCCACCGCAGCCCTGAGAATCCCCGAGGACCTTGCGAACAGGTACGACCGCCTGGCGAAGTCGACGGGCCGCACGAAAAACTTCTACATGACGGAGGCGCTTGCCGCAGAGATAGGCAGGCTCGAATACGAGTACGGCCTCATGAATTATCCGGGAAGCGTTTGGTTGCGAGCCACGCCGGTGTGAGGGCCTGAGTCGTCAGGCCCCGCACAGGGGGACCGCGATGGTGGCCACCGCGCCGCCCGAGGGGCTGTTGGCGAGCGAGACGGAGCCCCCGTGGGCGCTCGCGGCCTCGGAGGCGGCGTGGAGGCCGAGCCCGTAGTGGCGGCCTCCGTCGCGCGAGGAGCGGGAGGAGTCGTCTGTGAAGAGGCGCTCGCAGCCGCGTTCGAGGGCGGCGGGAGAGAAGCCCGGTCCGTCGTCGGACACCTCGATGACGAGGTGCCCGCCCGCGACGTCGCAGGAGACCGCCACGCGCGAGCGCGCGTGCTCGGCGGCGTTGGCCACGAGGTTCGCGGCGGCTCGCGTCAGGGCGGTTCGGTCGAGCGGGGCCTCGGGCGCGCCCGCGACAGCGGGGCCCGTGGCCGCGTCGAGTGTCACGCCTCGCGACCGGGCGATCTGGGCGGCCTCGGCGAGGACCTGCTCGCAGAGCTCGGCCGGCCGCATGGGGGCCCTCTCCGCCCCGCCGGACCCGCGCGAGGCCTCGATGAGCAGGCGCACGTAGCCGTCGAGCCTTTCGACACTGCCGGCTATGTCGCGCGCGGCGGCCGCGAGGTCGGCGTCTTTCTCGTTTTCCAGCTCCTCTGCCACGAAGTCGGCGTTGGCGCGCAGCACGGTGAGCGGCGTCTTGAGGTCGTGGGCGAGCGACGCCACCTGCTCGCGCTGCCCCCGCTCCGCGGCCCAGCGGGCCTCGAGCGACTCGGCGAGGGAGGTCCGCATGGCGTCCATCGCGGCAAGGACGTCGTTCACCTCGCGCACGTTGGTGCTGCCGACCGCGAAGTCGAGCTCCCCCGCGCCGACGCGCCCCGCCGCCTCCGCGAGCGGCGCCATCTTGCGCGAGATCACGCGGCTCGCGCGGCGCGCCACGAGCGCGAGCGCGAGCGCGCTTCCCGCAGCGGCGCCGACGAGCATGAGGTTCTGCGGGTTGGGAAGCAGGCCGGCGAGGTCGCGCGAGACCCACTGCGGCAGGTACTCGCTGACGAGTGCGCAGGCCCCGCCGCCCTTGAGCGGGAACGCGGCGTAGGTGAGGCCCGAGCCCCCGCCCTCGATCTCCACTGTGCCCGGATCCGCGGCGAGTGCCGCACGGGCCATTTCCGTCGCGTCCTCGAGCCGCGTGCCCTCGAGGTCTGTCATCAGCACGTGTCCGTCCTTGTTCAGGATGAGGTAGCGGTACGCCGTCGGCACGTCCTGCTGCCCGCAGACGCCGTCGCGTGCCAGGCCCTCCGCGACCTCGCGCGCATTGGCCGGCCCCCAGCTTGCCTCGTAGACGAAGCCCGCGTTGATCGCCGCGGAGAGCGCCATGAACGAGGCGAGCCACGCCGTGGCGACCGCCGCGAACGCGTAGGCGAAGTAGCGCGCGATGACGAAGGAGAGCGGCATGCCCCCGCGACCTCGCGCCCCGGTCCTCAGAGCTGCCACTTGTACCCCATCCCCCAGACGGTCGCGATCGGATCGGCGCCGGCCTCGGAGAGTTTCCTCCGGGCGCGGCTGACCTGCATGGATATGGCCGCGTCGTCGGCGTCGCTCTCCCAGCCGAGCACCGCCTCGCGTATCTGCGCGCGGCTCATGACCTGCCCGGGGTGGCGGGCGAGGTACTCGCAGATGGCGTACTCGGTAGGCGTGAGCGGCACGGCCTCGCCGCCCACCGCGAGGCCGCGCGCGCCGAGGTCGATCCGCACCTCCCCGAAGGAGAGGGCGTGCGAGCGCGGCCGGCGCTCACGGCGCAGATGGGCCGCGACCTTGGCGCGCAGCTCCGCGGCCCCGAAGGGCTTGCGGACGTAGTCGTCGGCGCCCAGGCCGTAGGCGGCCACGGCGTCCTCCTCGGCCACGCGCGCGGTCAGGAAGACGATGGGCCCGTCGAAGTCCGGGCGGATCTGCCGCACGAGCTCGAAACCGTCGAGCCCCGGCATCATGACGTCGCAGAGCACGAGGTCGAAGCGCGAGAGGTCCATCCCCGGGACCGCCGTCGGGTCCGCCGCCCTGACGACCTCATGGCCGTCGCGGCCGAGGACGCGCGCGAGCGCGTCGAGGATCGCCCGTTCATCATCCACTGCCAGTATCCTCGCCATGTTCGACCTCCTGAAACTTCCGTCGGAATTGTACTAGCGCCGCGCTCAGCGGTCCAGAGCCCTGCGCGCAGCGCCGACCCCCAGCCGGCGTCGAGCAAGTCATTCCCGCCCAGGACGAGCGCTGCGGGGAGGAGGACGAGCATGGCGGCGAGCGGCCTCCTACGCATCCGCCCTCCCGTCCTCGAAGCGGCAGAACCAGGCGAGAAGGACGGCGTCGGCTGCCAGGGTGAGCACGAGGCCAGCGAGCGCAGTCGTGAGGAGAGGGCCCGCCGCGCGTGCTGCGTCGATGAAGGCCTCCACCCCGAGCGACCCCAGGCGCGCGGGCCAGGCGAGCGGCACCCAGCTCAGGGGCGTCGCCAGGGCACCGGTGAGCTCGCCGGTCATGAGGCCGTGCGCAAGTCCGCCCACTGAGAAGAACGCGAGGAGCATACCCGCCGCGCCGGCGCCGATGGCGGCGTTGCGGCCGAGGCGCAGGGCCACGCCGAGCCCCAGCGCGTAGAGGGGCAGGCTGCCCAGCACGATGCCCGCCCAGGCGGCCGCAAGCGGAGCGGGCCCAAGCGGCAGGCGCCCGGCAACGGCGAGCACGGCCCCGAACACGCCAAGCGCCACGGCCAGCGCGCCCGCGCCGAGCGCCGCAAGGGCGAGTAGCTTCGCCGCGACGGCGCGCCCGCGCGAGGGGACCGCCGTGAGGTTGGCGAGACGCCCGGCAGCGCGCTCGTCGTCCACGGTGAGCCCACAGACGATGGCGGACATGAGCGGCATGAGGGCGCCGAGGAACTGGGCGTAGGCGTCCGCGCCCAGCGCCGGGTCCCATCGGGTTACGGAGAAGTACTCGCCGCAGGCAAGACCGGCTGCCAGGCCGCAGACGAGGTGCACCGCCGTGAGCGGGGAGCGCGCCAGGCGCAGGGCCTCGGAGAGCAGGGCCCGCGGGAGAGTCATGCGCGGCGTCGGGTCGGAGAGTCGTGTCATGGCCATCACCTCTCCTCGGAGCGCGCGAACCAGGCCGCGCCCGCCGCCGTGAGCGCGGCGAACGCGAGCGCGCTGACCGCAAGGCCCGCTAGCGTGAGCATGCCGTCCGCCGCGAGCGCCCCGCCGAGCGCCATGTCCGCCGCGAGTGGCTCGCCGCTCGGCAGCACGGGGATGAAGCTCGTGGGTATGACCATGCTCGCCGACGGCGGAAAGAGCTGCGGCAGCGGCACCAGCGACCAGGCGAACCCGCCCACGAGCTGCGCGGCGAGCGGGCAGAAGATGCCCGCGAGCATTCCGAGCCGCGCCGTGAGGAAGAGCCCTGCGGGGATCATCCACGCCGCGGTCACCGTGTTGGCGAGCGCGCAGAGGAGCATCGTGAGGGTGCCCGCGGCCGTGAGGCCCTGCGAGGAGAACGCCGATCCCGCGAGGTAGATGCCGAAGACCACGAGGTTCGAGAGCGTGCAGAGAGCGAGGCACCAGAGCGCCTTGGCCCACCAGGCGCGCCTAAGCGGGAAGCCCAGGCCCAGAAGCCCCCGCATCCGCGTGCGAGCGTCCGCCCGCGCGACGCACGCCACCACGAGCGAGAGAGACACGGGCAGGAAGAGCGCGTACCAGTAGTTCCACGCGCTGAAGATCTGCACGCCCCGGTAGGGCATCGCGCCGAGCAGCGGCATCGGCAGCGCCATGAGCACGGCCAGGCGAACCGGTGCCGCGTGGCGCGACTTCAGGGCCTCGGCGCGCAGGCCCGCGAGCAGGCCGCCTTTCTCGCCCGTCATGCCGCCACCTCCCCGCGTACTCGTCGCCCTTCCCGGCAGAAACTCATGAAGAGTTCCTCGAGGTCCTGCCCGGGCCGAAGCGCATCCTCGTAGGCGAGGCGCCCCCCGCAGATGATGCCGATGGTGTCCGCCATCTGCTGCACCTCGGAGAGGATGTGGCTCGAGACGATCACCGTCGTGCCCGCCGCCGCGAAGCCGCGGATCTGGTCGCGCAGCTCCTCGATGCCGATGGGGTCGAGGCCGTTGGTGGGCTCGTCGAGCACGAGCAGGCGTGGCCGGGCGATCAGCGCCAGCGCGAGCCCCAGGCGCTGCCGCATGCCCATCGAGAAGCGCCCGGCGCGCTTCTTCCCAGTGTCTGCGAGGTCCACGGCGGCGAGCACCTCATCTATGCGGCTCTCGGGAAGGCCCAGCAGCGTGGTGCGCACGCGCAGGTTCTCGCGCGCGGTGAGGTTGGGGTAGAGCGGCGCCTCCTCGATGAGGCTGCCGATTGCGTAGAGGTCCTCGCGGCGCCAGGCGTGCCCGGCAAAGAGGATCTCCCCGGCCGTCGGCCGCAGCATCCCGCAGATCATCTTGAGCGTTGTCGACTTGCCGGCGCCGTTGGGGCCGAGCAGCCCGTACACCTCGCCCTCGCGGATATGAAGGCTCACGTCGGCCACGGCGTCCTGCGCCTGGTCGCCGCGGCCGAAGCGCTTGGTGAGCCCGCGCGTCTCGAGCATGTAATCCATGGGCTTATCCTTTCTCTTCCGGGCGCGCGGGCCGAGTCGCCGTGCCCGCGCGCCTTACCTTTCGGGTTCACCATCCATGATGGGGCGCGTTTCTAACGAAGCCGTAACGGCCGTTGGGCTCTTTTGGTGCCAGCCCTTCTCGACCCGTACGCATTTGCTTAAAGCAACAACTTTCCCGATCGATGTAATCACCAAATCAAAACGTGTACACCAGCCACCAAAGATGCCGAAAAATGTCGCTTTTGGAGGCTGATGTACACAAATGCAGAATCCAGCGCAGCCCAGAGGCGCCCTCCACATGTCTGGACTCTCTATGGCTGCGCTGGATAGACATCGCTGGAACGGGTATAGTATCGAAAGTTTTGTCGTTAACCAGCGGGGGAGTCCTGTGGGCATCAAAAAGAAGATCAAAAAGGAGCTTATCGGCACTTCCGATTACCCGTCGAATAAGATCTTTACGATCTCCAATTTCATCACCTTTACGCGCCTGATCCTCACCCTGGTATTTCTGTACCTGTTTGTGACGGATGACAACCGTGTCATCGCCATCGTTATCTACGCCGTTGCCGCCTCCACCGACTGGATGGACGGTCAGATCGCCCGCATGACTAAGACGGTCTCGTGGCTCGGCAAGGTCATGGATCCCATTTGCGACCGTGCGCTGCTGTTCACCGGCGTACTTGGACTGGTGGTCCGCGGAGAGCTGCCCATCTGGGTCTGCGTACTCATTATTGGCCGCGACATCTATCTGGGCATCGGCACGCTTATCGTGCGTCATTATCACCGTCGCCCCATCGATGTGGTCTTTCCCGGAAAGATTGCCACGGCGCTGCTCATGACCGGCTTCTCACTCATGCTGCTCGGTTTCCCCGTTATTGACGGCCTGCACCTTTTATCTTCAACCCTTACGGCCTTCCCGGGCCTCAACGGAAGCTCGGTGCCCCTCGGCATCTTCTTTGTGTACGGCGGCGTGATCTTCTCCATGCTCACGGCTGTCATCTACTCCATTAAGGGCGGAGTGGCCATTAAACAGGCTCTCGCGCATCCCGAGGACGAGGACATCGACTTTCTGAACCCTGAAATCGAAGACTGATTCGTTGGGGTATGATTACGTACGGTTCATTATTTGCGGCACGTCCGCGATAAGTTAGGGGTTGTCATGGACAACATGGTTAACAATATGCCTCAGAATGATAAGACTGCTGACGCTACCTGCGTATTCCGCGTGCCTTCAAGCGACGTCACCGTTCCCGACCTCATGGCCAATGTGCGCATCACCGCCCCCGTCCTGTCCATCGTCAAGGGTCCGCAGACTGGTGCCGCCTTTGAGCTCGAGGACGACGTGACCACCATCGGCCGCGATCCCGCGAACGGCATCTTCCTTAATGACATGACCGTTTCGCGCAGCCACGCGCGCATTATTCGCGAGGGCCTCGGCGCTCGCATCGAGGACCTGGGTTCGCTCAATGGTACCTGGGTCGACGGTGCCATTGTCAATGCAGCCCCGCTGCACGACGGTTCTTCCGTTCAGATCGGTACGTTTACGCTCATCTACCACGAGAGCACGCCGGAGCGCATCGAAACCGGTGAGTAGGGCATGGCCGAACGCAACTATCTGAGTATCGGCCAAGTCGTCAACCTACTTCGAGGCGCATACCCCGATCTTTCGAACTCAAAAATTAGATTTCTAGAGGATGAGGGGCTCATTACCCCTCATCGTACGCCTAAGGGATACCGTCAGTACTCTAAGGAGGACGTTGATCGTCTGGAGGTCATCCTGCACTTGCAGAAGACCCGCTACATGCCGCTCAACGTGATTAAGCAGCGCTTGGAAAACGCCACGGACCTGTCAACGCTCGCCTACGAGGTGGGCTTGCTATCCGATGTTCCGCTCAAGACGGAGCCCAAGGAGACTAAGCAAAAGCTGCATCCCATCGAGACCATTCCCGATATGTTGGGCGTCGAAATTTCGTTTATCCGCTCGCTCGCCGAGAACGACCTCATTCGCATCATCAAGAGTCCGCAGAATCGCGAGCTTGTCGATGGTCGCGATTTTCCGATCATCCGCTACTGCTCCGAGCTGTCGCGCTTCCATATCGAGCCGCGCAACCTGCGTCAGTACGTGTCTTCCGCCAACCGCGAGTCCTCGATGTTTGAGCAGGTGCTTGTGAGCATGCTCGGCATGGATACCTCCGATGACGAGCGCGACGCCAAGCTCGAGCGTGCGTTTAAGAAGCTTCACGACCTGACGGAGGGCGTGCACACCGCGCTGCTCAAGAACCGCGTTTTTGAGTCGCTCAACGCCGTGGTCGAGGACGCCGACATCGATGCACTCGATGAGGAAATCACTCGCTCCGAGTCCACCAAGGCCAAAAACGAAGAGATAGCCGCGCCGGCTTCGCACAAGGATTCTCTCGTCAAGCCGCTCAAGGTCGTCCCCCCTTCGCAATCCGGCACCGCCACCGCGGGCAAATAACCGCTGCTGAAATTTCGGGAACCCATTGAAAGGTCATGCAATGTACGACTTCGAATCTCAAATCGTCGACATCCCCGACTATCCCGAGCCCGGAGTCATCTTTAAAGACATCACGCCGCTCTTTGGCAATCCCGACGCGCTCAAAGCCATGACCGATGCCCTCGCCGAGCACTTTGCCGGCATAGGAATCACCAAGGTCGTGGGTCCCGAGGCTCGCGGCTTTATGGTTGGCGTACCGGTAGCTGTAGCCCTTGGCGCCGGCTTTGTTCCCGCACGTAAACCGGGCAAGCTACCGCGCAAGACTGTGAGCCAGAGCTACGAGCTCGAGTACGGAACGGATTCCATTGAGATCCATGCCGACGCTATCAGCTCTAAAGATACCGTGTTGATTCTGGACGACTTGGTCGCGACGGGCGGAACCGTCGAGGCAACAGGTAAACTGGTGCGAGATATGGGCGCAAAGCTTATCGGTTACGGTTGTATCCTTGAGCTTGCGTTTCTCAACCCGCGCGAGAAGCTCACGCCGTCTGATGACGATGTGGAGCTCTTTAGCCTGGTGACGGTGGACTAGCCGTTACCCTTAGTTACTGGAAAGGAAGCTACATGCGCACAGCAAACACGCACAAAAACATGGCACGCTGCGCTGCTACGGCAACCCTCGCTTGTGTTTTGGGCTTGGGCCTCGCGGCTCCTGCCTACGCCGATACCGCATCCGACCTTGCCGCTGCTCGTACGAAGCTCGAGCAGATCGGTACCCAAACTCAGCAGATTTACGATGAGCTCGCCACGCAGACGCAGGCGCTCGATCAGACTGCCGGCGAGATCACGCAAAAGCAGCAGGAGATCGCCGATGGTCAGGCTAAGCTCTCAACCTATGTCGCCGGCGAGTACAAAACCGGCGGTCTGAGCCTGCTTCAGGTTCTGACGGGTGTCGATGACCTGAGCGATATGCTCAACCGTCTGTTCTACTACGGCAAAGTTTCCGATAAGCAAGCTCAGACCATTCAAGAGGTCAAGGAGCTTAAGCAGCAGCTCACCGATAAGCAGGCCGAGCAGGAGAAGAACGTCGCCGCCACGCAAAAGAAGGTCGACGAGCTTAACGCCCAGCAGGCTGAAGCCCAGAACGTCGTAAACTCCCTGGATTCGCAGCTGCAGGCCGAGCTTGCCGCCGAGGCCGAGGCCAACGCCGCGCTGCAGGCCGGCATCAACGCCAGCACCGCCGAGAAGGCCACGGTGAGCAACGAGACTGCCGGTACGACCGAGAACACCAACAACGGTGGCCAGACCAGCAATAACAACAACCAGGGCGGCAACACTCCGGCTCCTACGCCGGCACCTGCTCCGACGCCGCAGCCCTCCACGCCTGCTCCGGCTCCGACGCCTTCTGCTCCGAGCCAGTCCGTCGACGGCGGTTCTGTTGTCTCGCGTGCATACAGCAAGCTTGGTTGCGCCTATTCCTGGGGCGGAATTGGCCCGAACAGCTTCGACTGCTCTGGTTTTGTAAGCTATTGCCTTACTGGTCGCTA
>CATZKS010000032.1 GCA_958421035.1 uncultured Collinsella sp.
GATCTTCTACACCAGCCCCAGCCGCTGTGCTGTCGCTGACTCCTGCGCCATCTCCATCGACCGGCGCATGACCGCCGGCGAGACCTGGGAGTCCTGCCTGGACGAGATCCGCAACCTGCCGGCAGCCAAGAAGTACGGCGACGACGTGAAGGTCTCCATGTACATGTACGACCGTCCGTCCTGGACCGGCGAGGTCTACGAGACCGAGGCTTACTTCCCCACGTGGATCAACAAGGAGACCGCTCCGCACGTCAAGGCCCTCGTCGACGCCCATAAGGCTATGTTCGGTGACGAGCGCATCGGCTGCGAGCCCAGCATGGACAAGCGCACCGGTCGTCCGCTGTGCGACAAGTGGACCTTCTCCACGAACTGCGTTTCCATCCAGGGCCGCTATGGCATCCCCTGCGTCGGCTTTGGCCCGGGTGCCGAGTCTCAGGCTCACGCTCCCAACGAGGTCACCTACAAGGACGACCTGGTCACCGCTGCCGCCATGTATGTGGCTGCCCTGAACCTCTACGATCCGAGCCAGGCCGATGGCGATGCCACCGTGTTCCGCGCCGGTCTGACCAACAACAAGATCGACTAGTCCCATTCCTCGATCTTGTTGAGCCGGGGGCCGTTCGTGTCCCCGGCACCCCCTGTTGACTTGGGGCCCGCGGTCGTTATCTCCCATGCTTCCTCAACGGTGGCGGGTCCTCGTCATGGTGCTCTGCATGTTCTAGCCACACGCGCATGCCGGAGCACATCTACTCATTGCGATCGTTTCATCTTTAGAAAGGACATTTCCATGGACGCTAAGTTTACCGAGCTCGTCGAGCAGCTGAACGGCCTCGATTTTAAGGGTATGTACGGCAGCGACTTCCTGCACACCTGGGACAAGACCACCGATGAGCTCAAGGCGCTCTACATCGTCGCCGACGCCCTGCGCGAGCTGCGTGAGAACAACGTCTCGTCCAAGATCTTCGACTCGGGCCTGGCTGTCTCCCTGTTCCGCGACAACTCCACCCGTACGCGCTTCTCCTTCTCTAAGGCTGCCAACCTGCTCGGTCTTGAGCTGCAGGACCTGGACGAGAAGAAGTCCCAGATCGCTCACGGCGAGACCGTCCGCGAGACCGCTACCATGATCTCCTTCATGGCCGACGTCATCGGCATCCGCGACGACATGTACATCGGCAAGGGCGATGCCTACATGGCCGAGGTCTCCGAGTCCGTGCAGCAGGCCTACGAGGACGGCGTTCTGGATCACCGTCCCACGCTCATCTCCCTGCAGTCCGACTCCGATCACCCCACGCAGTCCTCTGCCGACATGCTCTACCTCATCAACGAGTTTGGCGGCCTCGAGAACCTCAAGGGCAAGAAGGTTGCCGTCACCTGGGCCTATTCGCCCTCTTACGGCAAGCCGCTGTCCTGCCCGCAGTCGCTGATCAGCCTGCTGCCCCGTTTTGGCATGGACGTCACCCTGGCCCACCCCGAGGGCTACGACCTCATGCCCGAGGTCGTCGAGCGCGCCAAGGGCTATGCCGCCGAGTCCGGCACCACCTTTAAGCAGGTCAACACCATGGCCGAGGCCTTCGAGGGCGCCGACATCGTGATCCCCAAGAGCTGGGCTCCGTTTGCCGCCATGGAGAAGCGTACCAACCTGTACGCCGAGGGCGACGACGCCGGCATCGCTGCGCTCGAGAAGGAGCTGCTCGCCCAGAACGCCACCCATCAGGACTGGTGCTCTACGACCGAGCTCATGGAGAAGACCGCCAACGGCCAGGACACCATCTTTATGCATCCGCTGCCCGCCGACATCTCC
This sequence comes from uncultured Collinsella sp., assembly GCA_958421035.1. GTDB lineage: Bacteria > Actinomycetota > Coriobacteriia > Coriobacteriales > Coriobacteriaceae > Collinsella. Next base: position 1,802 of record CATZKS010000032.1, read on the forward strand.
GGTGTCTCCTGCGAGCACGGCGAGGTCAACGCCGACGTCTTCGACATGCACCGCGTGGGCATGTACAAGGAGGCCAGCTACAAGCCGTACGCCATCGCAGCCATGATGTTCCTGCAGAAGGTTGCCGATCCCGCCGCTACCCTCAAGGCCCTCGACGAGCGCAACACCGCCCGTTGGCTCCAGGCCTAAAGCCGGGCTGAGGTAAGCCATGTAAAGGGGGCGCTCTGCCAACTGGCGGGGTGCCCCTATTTTGCATCGCGGGCGTGCGGGATAAGCGCTTTCGATGTGGATGCCCGCGGCGCGAGTTATGGGTACGATGGTTTCAGGGGAGGTATCACCATGAAACTTGGATGCGTCATTATGGCTTCGGGCGAGGCCAAGCGGTTTGGCTCCAACAAGATGCTCGCCGATATCTATGGCGAGCCGCTGATTGCCCGGACCATCGATTCGGTTCCCCGGGGCTTTGACGTTGTGGTTTCGACGCGTTGGCCCGAGGTCGCCCAGATTTGCGAGGACAAGCATTGCCCGTGCGTGCTGCACGATGGCGAGCTGCGCAGCGAAAGCGTCCGTGCGGGCCTTTCGTGGGGAGTCGAACGCAACTGGAAAGGTTGCCTCTTTTTACCGGGCGACCAGCCGCTCGTGAGTTCGGATTCTTTTGAGGCTATGGTTCGTGCATTTGACGAGCGTGGCCGCAAACATCCGGTGCGTCTTGCGTGTAACGGTGAGCCTTCGAGCCCGGTGCTCTTTCCGGCGGAACTGTTCGATGCACTTATGTGTCTTGAGGGCAAGGACGGCGGGGGCTCGATTCTCAAAGGTCGCACCGACGTGGTGCTGGTCGAGGCGCGTGCCTACGAGCTGTGGGACGTCGATACCGTCAAGGGACAGCGACGCATAACGGAGCATATCGCCGCCTGCTCGTATTTTGATCGCGTGGCCAACTGTATTAATCAATAAGGAGCAACATGATCATCATCAAAAACGGCGCGCTCGTGACGCCCCAGGGGCTTCGCCGCGCCGATCTTGCCATGGAGGGCGACAAGATTGTGCGGATTGCCGCGGCGATTGAGCCGGCCGAGGGCGATACCGTCGAGGATGCCGTGGGCTGTTGGGTGTTCCCCGGCTTTATCGACGGCCACACGCACATGCAGTGCTGGACTGGCATGGATTGGACAGCCGATAGCTTTGAAACCGGCACGCGTGCGGCTGCCTGCGGCGGTACGACGACCATCGTGGACTACGCGACGGCCGATCGCGGCGTGACCATGCCCGACGCCCTTGCCGAGTGGCATCGCCGTGCCGACGGAACCTGCACGGCCAACTACGCCTTTCATATGGCACTCGCCGAGTGGAATGAGCGCAACCGCGCCGATCTTTCGGCTATGCGCGAGGCGGGCGTATCGTCGTTTAAGACCTACTTTGCCTACGACCACCTGCGCTTGGACGATGCCGAGACACTCGAGGTGCTGGAGGAGCTCAAGCACCTGGGCGGTATCCTGTGCGTGCATTGCGAGAACGGTACGCTGGTGAATGAGCTGCAGAAGCGCGTGTTTGAGCAGGGCATCCGCGGGCCCGAGGGCCATGCGCTCAGCCGTCCGGATGTGTGCGAGGCCGAGGCCGTGAGCCGTCTGCTGTATCTGGCGCACTTGGCCGGGGACGCTCCGGTCAACGTGGTGCACCTTTCGACTAGGCTGGGGCTCGAGGCCATTCGCGCTGCCAAAGCGCGCGGGCAGAAGAACATCTATGTCGAGACCTGCCCTCAGTATCTGATGCTCGACGATACTTGCTACTTGGAGCAGGGCGAGGACGGCTTTGCGGGTGCCAAGTACGTGATGAGCCCGCCGCTGCGCCATGCCGGCGACCGTGCAGCCCTGCGCGAGGCACTTGTGGCCGGCGAGATCGATACTATTGCGACCGATCATTGCAGCTTTAACCTGCACGGGCAAAAGGACCGCGGGCGCGACGATTTCCGCGCGATTCCCAACGGTGGGCCCGGCGTGGAGCATCGTCCCGTCGCGATTGCCACGAGCTTTGAGGGACAGCTGGGACCCGAGGATTTGTGCCGCTTGATGAGCGAGAACCCGGCGCGCGTCTTTGGCATGTATCCGCGCAAGGGCTGTCTTGCCGAGGGCTCCGATGCCGACGTGTGCGTGTGGGATCCCCAGGCACGCTGGACCATTAGCGCGGCGACGCAGCATCAGGCTGTGGACTACACGCCGCTCGAGGGCTTTGAGGCACATGGCCGCGCCAAGGCCGTCTACGTCAACGGTGTGCTGGTGGCGCGCGATGGCGAGCCCACCGGAGCCCAACCCGGCCGCTACGTCCCCCGCTAGCAGGAAGGCCGCCAGGGTAGCTAATTTGGGACGGGGCTCTTTTAGCTACCCTTGCCTGCCTGATGATTTTTCTCTCAACATGGGGTAGCTAAAAGAGCCCCGTCCCAAATTAGCTACCCTTTGAGGCTGGTGGTGATGATGGAACGGCCGAGGGCTGCTTCGAAGCGATCTGCCATCATTGGGTCGGCAAGCGTGTCGACTTGGTTGAGCATGACGCGTGCGGTGCTGAGCTTCATCTCTTGCATCTCGGCATTGAGCACCTGGGCGACGCGCTCGGGCGTGGCGATGTCGGTGAGCTCGCAGCCGCAACGCTCGCAAAAGAGCTCGGGGCGGTGGACGGCTTCGTTGATGGGCTTGCTGAGCCCCGAGGCGCCGACGAGCCAGATGACGTTGGCCGTGCCGGCGGGAACGACCGGCTCCCACGGGGCATGCGCCTTGAGCGGGAGCCGCTTGCTGCCGTCCGCCTCGGCCAGGACGTAGTCAAAGCGCTGCGTCAGCTGGTCGAGCGGCTCGGCAGGGGAGGAGAGCTTGCCCGTCTGGGAGTCCAAGACACCTGTCTGGCAGATACTTCCCCGCACAAGCCCCGCGCAGGCCTCGCAGGTGCAGCCTGGGGCGTGTGGGGCACCTGGCTTCCAAGGCGCGGCGTCCAGGCGACGATTCGACCCGTCCCATGGCACGCCGGCAACGGGAAGCATATGCGTGGTGGTGCAGAGGAGCACGCGGCCGCCAGCGCGCATGAGCTCAAGACCCAGCGTTTTGAGCAACGTCGACTTGCCGCCGCTGCCGATAATCGCGGTAATGCCCGGCTCGATCCTGAGCGCCGAGGCAAGATTGCCGCTAACCGTTTCCATCTGTTCACCGCCGTATAATACTGTGATAATAAATAATCATCAGAGTAGCGGTCGAACCGCTTTTGCTCTGCTCAAACCGTAGCACAGGGAGGTGCCCCGGGAATGCTCGTTTATGTTCGCGGCGCCGGCGATATCGCCACGGGTGTCGCTGCTCGCTTGGTGCGCGCCGGCGTGTCGGTCGTTATGGCCGATATCGCGGTTCCCACGTGCATCCGCCGCACAATCAGTTTTTGCGAGGCTATTCGCCTGGGCGAGGTCCAGGTCGAGGGCATTCGCGCTCGCTTGGCGCAGACGCCGGCAGAGGCGCTCGAGATTACCCAAGCGGGGGATGTTGCCGTCGTGGTGGACCCTCAGGCCAAGATGCTCGATGAGCTTAAACCCGCGGCTGTGGTCGACGCGATTCTGGCCAAGCGCAACCTGGGCACCACGCGCGACATGGCGCCTACCGTCATCGCCGTGGGGCCGGGCTTTACCGCGCCGGTCGATTGCGACGCCGTGGTCGAGACCATGCGCGGGCATTTTTTGGGCCGTGTCATTACCCAGGGCTCGCCCCAGCCCAACACGGGCGTGCCGGGCGTGATCGGCGGATACGGCAAGGAGCGTGTTATCCACAGCCCCGCCGCCGGCGTGTTTCGGTCCGACCGCGCAATCGGCGACATCGTGAGCGCCGGAGACGTGATTGGCTACGCGGACGATACGCCCATGTGCACGCAGATCGATGGATGCCTGCGCGGGCTTTTGGCGAACGGCGTGCAGGTGACTGAGGGCTTTAAATGCGCCGATGTCGATCCGCGCGGCGATGCCAGCTATATCAACTACATTTCGGACAAGGCGACGTCGGTCGGCGGCGGCGTGCTCGAGGCACTCGCTATGCTCACCGATATCTTTAGAGGATAGAAGGTGGCAATGGAAAAGCTCGATGTTGTGAATGCGGCGCTTGCCGCCCTGCGTGCTGGCGAGACGTGCGAGCTCGTGGTCGTGGCCGGCACGGCGGGGTCGTCGCCGCGCGGCGTGGGCGCCTGGATGGCCGTCTTTGCCGACGGCAGCCAGGCGGGCACTATCGGCGGCGGCAAGATTGAGCTCTTTGCGCTGGATGAGGCGCGCGAACTCCTGAGCGCGGGACAGTCGCGTCTGGTCCGCTACACCATGGGCGGCGAGAACTCCGATACCGGCATGATCTGCGGCGGAGCCATCTGCCTGTGCTATCTGCATCTGGATGCGACCCAGGCACCGTTGTTCCAGGAAATTGCCGACGTCTTGGTCTATCGGCGCATCGGCGACTTCGTCATCGACTTTGAACCGTTTATCGCGAGCGCGCTCGAGGGCGATGTGGCCGAGTACCATGGCGAGGCATCGCGCCATACCATTGCGGGCTGCCCCGGGCTTTCACTGGTGGAGGAGGGGAGTAACGTCACCTACACCAACGCTGCCTCTGAGATTCCCGCGGCGCACATCGAGACGCTCTGCCCCGAGGGCCTGACCTACATCTTTGGCTGCGGGCACGTGGGCGCCGCGACGGCGCGCGTGCTCACGGCGGCGGGCTTTGCCGTCGTGGCCTGCGATGACCGCCCCGGCACGTTGACGCCCGAATGGGTGCCCGGTGTCTACGATCGTCGCCTGGTCGATTACAAGAACCTGAGCGAGCTGTGCCCCATCGGCCCGCGCGACCTGGTGGTCGTCGCCACGGCGGGTCACAAGTCCGATATCGACGTGGTGATTCAGGCCATGCGCGCCAAGCCTGCCTACCTGGGCTGTCTGGGTTCGCGCCGCAAGACGGCCTTTGTGCGTGCCCGCCTGGAGCAGGAAGGCTTTACGCAGGACCAGATCGACGAGCTGCACCTTCCGATCGGCGTTGCCATCGAGGCCGAGGACCCCGAGGAGATCGCCATCTCCATCGCCGCCGAGATGATCCACCTGCGCCGCACCAAACTCGTCCCCCGCAAGCGCTAATCGCATCCCCACCAATAAGTTGCGGTGAAATACGGATTGTTTAAGCCTGTTAGGCCGCCAAACAGTCCCTATTTCACCGCAACAGCTTTTTGGGATCCATTTGTGCGGGGGAGTTGTGGAGTTGTGCAGGCAGACGAGGTTTTTCTGGAAATACGCTCCCGATGCGCGTATAGTACCGATTGTTTTGTCGGCTCCTGCTGCGTCGAGTCCAAACCGCGAAATGCCATGAGCGGCGCGGATGCAGCCAGGAGGCACGAGGACAACCCATCGTGGCCACGCCCCGTGCTTAAAACCCCAAGAAGGAGTGAACAATGGCAGAAGAGAAGTATGTGCCGCGTCTGAAGACCAAGTACAACAACGAGGTCAAGCAGCAGCTTCAGGACAAGTTCCAGTACGAGAACGTCATGATGATCCCCAAGTTTGAGAAGATCGTCGTGAACATGGGTGTCGGCGAGGCCGCTACCGATTCCAAGGCCATCGACGGTGCCGTGCGCGACCTGCGCGCCATCACCGGCCAGCAGCCGATGATCACCCGTGCCCGCAAGTCCATCGCTACCTTCCGCCTGCGCGCTGGTATGCCGATCGGCTGCAAGGTTACCCTGCGTGGCGACCGTATGTGGGAGTTCTTCGATCGTCTGACCTCCGTCGCGATCCCCCGTATCCGCGACTTCCGCGGTATCTCCGCCAAGAGCTTCGACGGCCGTGGTAACTTCTCCATGGGCGTCACCGAGCAGCTCATCTTCCCCGAGATCGACTTCGACTCCGTCGATCACCAGCGCGGTATGGACATCACTTTCGTGACCACCGCCAATACCGATGAGGAGGCCAAGGCCCTTCTGGACGCCTTTGGTTTCCCGTTCAAGAAATAGGTTCACCTGCCCTATAAGCGCCGTTCCCACAAGGGGGCGGCGCTTGGGGCGAACAATACTCTATGTGAGGAGGATATAAGTGGCTAAGACATCGATGATCGTCAAGTGCAATCGCAAGCAGAAGTTCTCTACTCGTGAGTACACGCGCTGCCAGCGCTGCGGCCGTCCGCACTCTGTGTACCGCAAGTTCGGCCTGTGCCGTGTCTGCTTCCGCGAGCTTGCACTCAAGGGCGAGCTTCCCGGCGTTAAGAAGGCCAGCTGGTAAGTCACTACCAGCGTTTCAAGCATCAGTTTGGAACAGGGAAAACGCGCTAAAAAGGCTTTGCCGTTAAGGGCGGCGAAGAACCAAGAGCACGTGTTCATCAAGAACGAAGGAGAATCTGTATGAACCTTACAGACCCGATCGCAGATATGCTTACGCGCATCCGTAACGCTAACTCTGTGAACAAGGCCACGGTCTCCATGCCGAGCAGCAAGAAGCTCGTCGAGATCGCTCGTGTTCTGCACGAGGAGGGCTACATCGAGGGCTACGATGTCGAGGACACCGTTCCCCAGAAGACTCTGCACATCACGCTTAAGTATGGTCCCAAGAAGGCTAAGGTCATCAACGGCATCCGCCGCATTTCCAAGCCGGGCCTGCGTAAGTACACCGGCGTTGCCGACATGCCCCGCGTCCGCGGTGGCCTTGGTACCGCCATTATTTCCACCAGCCATGGCGTCATGACCGACCGCGATGCTCGCAAGCACAACGTCGGCGGCGAGATCATCGCTTACGTCTGGTAATTCGCTCGGTAGGTAGAAGGAAAGGAGATCACCGTGTCTCGTATCGGTAATAAGCCTGTCCAGATTCCCGCCGGAGTCGAAGTGGCAGTCAACGGCAACAACGTTGTCGTCAAGGGCCCCAAGGGCCAGCTCGAGCTCGATGTCTTTGAGAAGCTCGCTATCAACGTCGAGGACAACGTCCTCACCGTTTCCCGTCCCGACGACGAGCGTGAGACCCGTGCCCGCCACGGCCTCACCCGCGCCCTCATCCACAACATGGTTGTTGGCGTTTCCGAGGGCTTCGAGAAGAAGCTCGAGCTCGCCGGCGTCGGTTACCGCGTGCAGCAGAAGGGCAAGAACCTCGAGTTCTCCCTGGGCTTCTCGCACCCCGTGATCGTCGAGGCTCCTGAGGGCATCACCTTCGAGGTTCCCGACAACACCCACGTGAACGTCAAGGGTATCAACAAGCAGCAGGTCGGTCAGATCGCCGCTGAGATCCGCGGCCATCGTCCTCCCGAGCCTTACAAGGGCAAGGGTATCCACTACGTTGGCGAGCACATCCGCCGCAAGCTGGGTAAGGCCGCCAAGTAGTCGTAACCGACTCACTCGCATAAGACCAGCACCCCGTCAGGTGCTGGCAAGATCAACCTTTTTAGGAGTTTACGTATGAACAAGCATAAGGCGAAGCTGGAAGGCCTCAAGCGTCGTCAGCGTCGTGTTCGCGGCAAGGTCTCGGGTACCTCCGAGCGTCCGCGTCTTCGCGTGACCCGTACTAACGCCAACATCTATGCCCAGATCATCGACGACAGCAAGGGCTCCAGCCTGACGCTCGTCTCTGCCTCGACCCTCGAGGCCGAGTTCAAGGGCACCCACACCTCGAACAAGGAGGCTGCGGAGAAGGTCGGTCAGCTCGTTGGCAAGCGCGCCATCGAGGCCGGCATCACCAAGGTCGCCTTCGATCGCGGTGGCCGTATCTACCATGGCCGCGTCAAGGCCCTCGCCGACGGTGCTCGTGCCGCCGGTCTCGAGTTCTAGGAGGTATGTAGCACATGGCTCGTAATCAGAAGCAGCAGCGCGAGGCCTCCGAGTTCGAGGAGCGCGTCGTTTACATCAACCGCGTGTCGAAGACCGTCAAGGGTGGTCGTCGCATGAGCCTCGTCGCTCTCGTCGTCGTTGGCGACGGCAAGGGCAACGTCGGCGTTGGCATGGGCAAGTCCGCTGAGGTGCCCATGGCCATCTCCAAGGCATCTCTCGATGCCAAGAAGAACATGTTCCACGTGCCGGTGACCGAGCAGGGCACCATCCCGCACGAGGTTCTCGGCCACTTTGGTGCCGGCCGCATCATCATCAAGCCCGCTGTCGAGGGTACCGGCGTTATCGCCGGCGGCGCTGTGCGTCCCCTCTTTGAGCTTGCTGGCATCAAGAACGTCCTGTCCAAGTCCCTCGGTACCGACAACGGCCTCAACATCATCAAGGCTGCCGTCGAGGGCCTCAAGGAGCTCTCCAGCCCTGAGGACGTCGCGGCTCGCCGTGGCCTGACGGTCTCCGAGATGTTCGTCGGTAAGGAGAACTAAGCATGGCTGACACCATCAAGATCAAGCAGGTCCGCAGCACCAACGGTTGCAAGCAGGACCAGGTCCGTACTGTCCGTGCCCTCGGTCTCCACAGGATCCGCGAGGTTCGCGAGATTGCTGACAACGAGTCCGTCCGCGGCATGATCTTCAAGGTCAAGCACCTTGTCGAGATTGTAGAGGAGTAGCAAATGCAGCTTCACGATCTTACTCCCGCGCCCGGTTCCACCAAGAACCGCAAGCGCGTCGGCCGTGGCAATTCTTCGGGTCACGGCACCACTTCTGGCCGCGGCCAGAAGGGCCAGGGTTCCCGCTCTGGCGGCACCAAGGGTGCCGGCTTCGAGGGTGGCCAGACTCCGCTGGCTATGCGCCTGCCCAAGCTTCCGGGCTTCCGCAACCCCCGTCGTATCGAGTACACCGCCGTTAACGTTGAGCGTCTCGAGCGTAAGTTCGAGGACGGCGCTGTGATCGACGGTGCCGCTCTTAAGGCCGCTCGCATCACCAAGAGCGAGTTCGAGCCCGTCAAGGTGCTCGGCAATGGTGAGCTCACCAAGAAGTTCACGGTCAAGGTCGACAAGGTCAGCGCTTCTGCGCAGGCCAAGATCGAGGCCGCCGGCGGAAAGGTCGAGCTGCCGTGCTAAATGGTCTTAAGAATGCTTTCCGCATCAAAGAATTGCGCGAAAAGATTCTTTTTACCATAGCTATGCTCGTCGTGTACCGCATTGGTGCGCACGTTCCTGTGCCCGGCATTCCCTTCCAGGGGATGCTGGGCCTTTTCTCGACCGATAACAATTCGGTCGCCGCAGGTGCTATGGCCCTCCTGAATCTTTTCTCTGGCGGTGCGTTGAGCTATGTGTCGGTGTTTTCGCTGGGCATCATGCCTTACATCACCAGCTCGATCATCCTCCAGATGCTCCAGGCCGTCGTGCCTTCCCTGCATGAGCTTGCCCGCGAGGGCGAGGTCGGTCAGACCAAGATTACGCAGTATTCGCGTTACCTCACCCTGGCTTTGGCAATCCTCAACTCCGTGGGTTACCTCTTCCTCTTTAAGAGCTTCGGCATCAGCTTCAATGGCGCCGGCGCTCCCGAGATCATCTTCGACCTCATGATCGTCGGTACGCTCACCGCGGGCGCCATGCTGATCATGTGGATTGGTGAGCTCATCACCCAGCGCGGTATCGGCAATGGCATGTCGCTGATCATCTTCGCGAACATCATGGCCGGTCTGCCGCAGGCTATCTTCTCCAGCACCGAGGGCAATGCCGGTGGCATCATCACCATGGTGATCATCTGCGCCATCATCCTGCTGGTTATCCCGCTGATTGTTTTCCTTGAGCGCGGCCAGCGCCGCATCCCGGTCTCCTACGCTAAGCGCGTCGTGGGCCGTCGCATGATGGGTGGCCAGACCACCTACCTGCCCATCAAGGTCAACACCGCGGGTGTCGTGCCGATCATCTTCGCTTCGGCGCTGCTGTACTTCCCGGCTCAGATTGCCGTGTTCTTCCCCGGCATCGGCTGGATTCAGGCAGTTGCCTCCGCGCTTTCGACCGGTTGGTTCAACTGGGTGCTTAACGTTGTCCTCATCGTGTTCTTCGCGTACTTCTACACCTCCATGGTGTTCAACCCCGATGACACGGCCGATAACCTTAAGAAGCAGGGCGGCTTTATTCCGGGCGTCCGTCCGGGTAGGGCTACCGCGGCCTACATCAAGAACGCGCTCAACAAGATCACGCTTCCCAGCGCTGTCTTTTTGGCGCTCATCGCCATCGTGCCTTCGATCATCTTCTCCTTCACGGGTAACCATCTGATCCAGGCATTTGGCGGCACGTCCATCCTCATCATGGTCGGCGTCGTGCTCGACACGGTCGATAAGCTCGAAGGCCAGATCAAGATGTATGATTACGATGGATTCTTTAAATAGGCTAGAGGAGGATTGCTCATGAACCTCGTATTGCTCGGAGCTCCGGGTGCCGGTAAGGGCACCGTCGCACAGGAGCTCGTCGCCGAGTTTGGCGTCGCCCATATTTCCACGGGCGACCTGCTGCGTGCTGCCGTCAAGGGTGGCACCGAGCTTGGTATTCAGGCTAAGAAGTACATGGACGCTGGCGAGCTCGTTCCCGACCAGCTCGTGATCGACCTTGTCAAGGAGCGCCTTGCCGCCGATGACGCCCAGCAGGGCTTCATCCTCGACGGCTTCCCGCGCAACACCGCCCAGGCTGTGACGCTCGATTCCGAGCTCTCCGCCATGGGTCGCGAGATCGACTGCGCCCTTCTGGTCGATGTGGCCCCCGAGGTCATTATCGATCGTCTGTCATCGCGTCGCACCTGCCGCGCATGCGGTTACACCGGCACCGCTGCCGATGCTACCTGCCCCAAGTGTGGCGGCGAGATGTATCAGCGCGACGACGACAAGCCCGAGACCATCAAGAACCGTCTCGACGTCTACGAGAAGTCCACGAGCCCGCTCGTCGACTACTATCGTGGCCAGGGTCTGCTCAAGTCGGTCAACGGTGACCAGGCTCGCGAGACCGTGTACGGGGATGTCAAAGAGGCTCTCGGTCTATGATCAAGATTAAGTCTGCAACGCAAATCGAGCAGATGAAGAAGGCAGGAGCGCTATCTAAGATGGCGCTCCGCCACGTTGGAGCCATGGTGCGCCCCGGCGTTTCCACCTTTGAGCTCGATCAGCTCGCGGAGCAGATTATCCGCATGCATGGCGGCACCCCGGCCTTTAAGGGTTACGGCGGGTTCCCGGGGACCATTTGCGCATCGATTAACGATGCCGTGGTCCACGGTATTCCCAACCCCGACATGATCCTGCGCGATGGCGATATCATCTCCATCGATACGGGAGCCGTTGTCGACGGTTGGGTCGGCGATAACGCTTGGACGTTTTTCGTCGGCACCCCCACGCCCGAAGCCAAGGCTTTGTGCGAGGTCACGCGCGATTGCCTTAAGGCTGCCATCGAGCAGGCTGTTCCCGGTAACCATATCGGGGACGTCGGTTATGCCGTTCAGTCCCTCGCCGAGTCTCACGGTTACGGCGTGCTTCGTGATTATGTGGGCCATGGCATTGGCCGCGTGATGCACGAGGACCCCAATGTCCCTAACTATGGAAAGAAGGGGAGGGGCGTTCGCCTCCAGGCCGGCATGGTCATTGCCATCGAGCCGATGGTTACGATGGGTTCCAACCATGTGAGCACGGGCTCCGACGGTTGGATCGTCACGACCAACGACCACCTGCCCGCCGCGCACTACGAGAACACCGTCGCCATTACCAATGACGGCCCGGTGATTCTCACCACGGATGCGCAAGGTGCTTGGTGTTCGCTCCAAGGCGGAGAAATGTAAAAGTCGCCGCCCCCTGATGCCCAACCTCGCCTTTCAATTTCGAAGGCATGACCCCAAGGTCTATGCCTTCTCATTTCAAGGCGATCTTGGGCATCAGGGAACGGCTTTGTTTTACATTTCAAATGTAACAAGTTCCACTTAGTTGTGGAGCCATTACGAAGTTATTACGATGCGTATATACGTGTTGTAGAATACTCAATCGCTGTCGTTTTCTAGAGAAAGATGATTGCTTGTGAAGAAGGAAGACGCAATTGAGCTCGAGGGTACGGTAAAAGAGCCGCTGCCCAACGCCATGTTTAAGGTCGAGCTCGAGAACGGTCATTCGGTTCTGTGCAACATTTCTGGCAAGATCCGAATGAATTACATCCGCATTCTCCCCGGTGACAGGGTTGTCGTGGAGCTTTCCCCGTACGACCTGACCCGCGGCCGCATCACCTATCGCTATAAATAGCGGCACGCATACACGCTCTTTTCCGACTGCAGGCTTAGCTCAACCTACGGTCGGTTTGCGTGTGAAGACCAGCCATAGTTTTAAACGCCTGCGGCTGGGCGAGTAGATAGTAGGGAAGTAGTTTGAGCGCTACCGAAAGGAAGAACGATGAAGGTACGTCCTTCGGTCAAGAAGATGTGCGATAAGTGCAAAATCATTAGGCGCAATGGCAAGGTCCTCGTCATTTGCGAGAACCCCCGTCATAAGCAGCGTCAGGGTTAAGAGAGGAGACTACGTTGGCCCGTATTAATGGTGTCGACCTCCCGCGTGAGAAGCGCGTTGAGATCGGTCTGACCTACATTTACGGCATCGGCCGCACCACTGCGACGAAGATTTGCGTCGAGTGCAACGTTAACGTGGATACGCGCGTTAAGGACCTCACCGAGGATGAGGTTAACGCCATCCGCGATTATATCGATAAGAACCAGATCATGGTTGAGGGCGACCTCCGCCGTGAGCGCAACCAGAACGTCAAGCGCCTTATGGACATCGGCTGCAACCGCGGCCTTCGTCACCGCAAGGGCCTCCCGGTCCGCGGCCAGCGCACCCACACTAACGCTCGTACCCGCAAGGGCCCGAAGCGTCAGATCGGTGCTAAGAAGAAGAAATAAGGAGCGCTAGATAGATGGCTACTGCTAAGAAGAACGTTCGCGCTGCCCGTCTGAAGCGCGCGGACCGTAAGAACATTTCCGTGGGCCAGGCTCACATTCGTTCTACGTTCAACAACACGATCGTTTCGATCACCGATCCCCAGGGCAACGTCATTTCCTGGAAGTCGGCTGGCCAGGTGGGCTTCAAGGGCTCCCGTAAGTCCACGCCGTTCGCTGCCCAGATGGCTGCCGAGGCTGCTGCCAAGCAGGCCATGGAGCACGGTATGAAGAAGGTTTCCGTCTTCGTCAAGGGCCCCGGCTCCGGTCGTGAGACCGCCATCCGCTCCCTCCAGGCTGCTGGCCTCGAGGTCTCGAGCATCCAGGACAAGACCCCCATTCCGCACAACGGCTGCCGCCCCAAGAAGCGTCGCCGCGTGTAACTGAAAGGATCGTATCAATATGGCAATCGACAGGACTCCTGTTCTTAAGCGCTGCCGTCAGCTCGGGATCGATCCCGCTGAGCTCGGTTACAGCAGCAAGAAGGAATCTATCCGTCAGCCCAAGCGCCGTCGCAAGGAATCTGAGTACGGCATGCAGCTGCGCGAGAAGCAGAAGGTCAAGTTCATCTATGGCGTTCTGGAGAAGCAGTTCCACGGCTACTTCAACAAGGCCCGCAAGATGAACGGCGTCACCGGTGAGAACCTCATGATCATCCTTGAGTCTCGCCTCGACAACGTCGTCTTCCGTCTTGGCTTCGCCCGCACCCGCAAAGAGGCTCGTCAGTCCGTCCGTCACGGTCACTTCACCGTGAACGGCAAGCGCGTGGACATCCCGTCCTACCGCGTCAAGGCCGGCGACGTCGTCGCTGTCGGCGAGAAGTTCCGTGACCTCCTCCCCATCAAGGAGGCCCTGATTTCCTCCGAGCGCTTTGAGGTCCCTGGCTGGCTCGAGGTCGATATCGAGAAGCTGTCTGGTAACGTGCTCGCTCTGCCGACGCGTGAGCAGATCAGCGGTGATATCAACGAGCAGCTCATCGTCGAGCTCTACTCTAAGTAGTCCATCCGGGCTGCTGAGGCTGGAGGTAATACATGTCAGAATTCATTAGGCCTCAGGTTCAGGTCGAAGAGATCAACGAGACGTCTGCTCGTGTCTCCGTCGAGCCGCTCGAGCGTGGTTACGGCGATACGCTGGGTAACTCCCTTCGTCGCGTTCTTCTGTCCTCGCTCGAGGGTGCCGCCGTCGAGGCTATTCAGATCGATGGTGCGCAGCACGAGTTCATGACCATCCCTAACATGGTCGAGGATGTCACCGACATCGTCCTGAATGTCAAGGGTCTTGTCTTCAGGGCTCTCGGCACGACCGACGAGGCGACCGCCACCATCTCGGTTGACGGCCCCTGCGAGGTCACCGGTGCGGACTTCTTTATTCCGTCCGAGTTTGAGCTGGTCAACCCCGAGCAGCACATCGCTACGCTCACCGAGGGTGGCCATCTCACCATGAGCATGCGCATCGGCTATGGCCGCGGCTATGTTTCTGGCGAGGCCAACAAGCGCGACAACGATCCCATCGGTGTGATCCACGTCGACTCGCTGTACTCGCCGGTTTCCCGTTGCGCCAAGCTCGTTGAGGCTTGCCGTGTCGGTCAGCACACCGACTACGACCGCCTTGTCCTCGAGATCGAGACCAACGGCTCCATCGCCCCGCGCGACGCCGTGGTCCAGGCTGCCAATATCATCAACCAGCATATGGCCGCCTTTATGAACCTTGCCGAGACCCCCGAGGTCGAGGAGGAGGCTTCGATCTTCGCTCCCGAGGTCACCAACGACAACGTCGAGCTGGACAAGCAGATCGAGGATCTGGACCTTTCCGTCCGTTCCTACAACTGCCTTAAGCGCGCCAGCATTCACTCGGTCCGTCAGCTCGTTGAGTTCTCGGAGAACGATCTGCTCAACATCCGTAACTTCGGTGTTAAGTCGATCGAGGAAGTGAAGGACAAGCTTGAGTCCATGGGCCTGAGCCTGAAGGCTTAATGCTTCGCATATTTGAGGAGAAACTAGACCATGCGTCACAACGTTAAGAAGGGCCTGAAGCTCGGCACCGATGCGAGCCACACCAAGGCCATGAAGAAGAGCCTTGCTAAGGCCCTCTTCGAGAACGACCGCATCAAGACCACCGAGACCCGCGCTAAGGCGCTGCGTTCGGTCGTCGACCCGATCATCACTTGGGCCAAGAAGGGCGACCTGCACTCTCGTCGTCTGGCTATCGCCAAGCTCGGCGATAAGCAGCTCGTTGCCGAGATCTTCGACAAGGCTGCCCAGGGCATGTGGCAGGACCGCAACGGCGGTTACACCCGCATCATGAAGCTCGGTAACCGTAAGGGCGACAACGCTCCCATCGTTATCATGGAGCTCGTCACCGAGCCTTGCACGCCTAAGGCCAAGAAGGCTGCTCCGGCCCCCAAGAAGGCCGCTGCTCCCAAGAAGGTCGAGGCTGTCGAGGAGGCTCCTGCTGAGGAGACCGCTGAGTAGACATTCCGTCTGCATAGGCTATATTCGAGGGGTACGTTCGCGTACCCCTCTTTTTTTGTCGCGATACCGTTACTTGTTTGTTGGGAGCGCCCATGACTGCGCCGTCTGATTTCAATTCGATTTCCGAGCTTGACGCCACGCTCGTATTTCGCGTGGCCTATGATGGCTCGTCGTATAGCGGATTTGCCGAGCAGCCGGGACAGACGACGGTTGCGGGTGAGCTGCGTCGAGCCATCGAGACGCTGCTTCGCCGTCCGATCGATCTGACGTGCGCAGGTCGTACCGATGCCGGCGTGCATGCCGTGGCTCAGTACATCAGCGTGCCCGTAACGAACGCTGAGCTCGCCCTTACGCGCCGTAGGTGGCTGCGGGCTATGGATGCCCTGCTGCCCAAAGATATCGCCATCAACGAGGTCTACAAGGCTCGTAAGGGCTTTTCTGCGCGCTTTGACGCGCGCTCTCGCACTTACACCTATCGCATTGCCGATCGTGATGCGCGGCCCGTGCTGTCACGCGGTGCTGTTTGGTGGCATCGCTATCCCCTCGACGTCGATGCGATGGCGGCCGCCTGCCCTGCGCTTTTGGGCGAGCAGGACTTTAAAAGCTTTTGCAAGGTTGCCTCTGCCGTGGGCAAACCTACGCACCGCTGCGTAATGCGCGCCGAGTTTGGCCATGAGGTTGCGTTTGGCGAGGACATCCTGACGTTTACCATCGAGGGCAATGCGTTTCTGCATTCGATGGTCCGCACGATCGTTGGCACGCTTGTCGAGATTGGCATGCATCGCCGTAAACCCGAGTGGATGCGCGAGGTCATC
>CATZKS010000033.1 GCA_958421035.1 uncultured Collinsella sp.
TCCGCACATGTGCGGATGAATGTGGGAGGTGTTCGGATGAAGTTGATAATCAAGGGGTTGAATCAGCATACGGGAGCAGTTGCGCAACCAAGTTCGAAATTCTCCCAGTGGTATTAAAATGAGCGTCAACGGCAAGGTGGGCTAAATAAGCCATACCAATTGGTTCTTCAGTCAAATACCAATTAAGCAAAAATGTACTGTTTATCTGGTATTACACAGACCGTACCTTTCTCTCGGGAACTGGGCTTCGCGAAGTTTCCCGAGGGAACGGCTCAGCCGCCACCCTGCGACCTACCGGATATTGCCATGACGTACGTTGACTGATTTGGTTTGGAAAAAGGTTGATGGAGAGTGATGGGCAGTTAGTTCAGATACGTATAATTTGGCCGTGGCCTTGGGCACAAAATTGCCGCTTGGAAGCCGACGCGAACCCAGTATTGGGCCGTTCCCGGCTTGGCTGAGCATCTTTATCGATTCAGATTGCCAAAAATAGGCCGAATGAGTCCAAATCAGCCTTCTCATACTCTCTAATAAATACGAATTTGAACTAACTGTCCAGAGGCGTCCTCGACTAACAGTAAAAAGGCCTCCATACAAAACGTGGGCTCTGCCGTTCGAACGAACGGCAGAGCCCACACTCATTTTCTATTCAGCCCTAGTCATCGCGCAAAGCCCCTTCGGCAGCACACGGTGCAACCGAGTCACCGCAGGCCGGGGCGGACAGGTCACACTACACCGTGTGCTGCGGCAGATCCTGCAGGGCGATGACGTCCATGCCCATGTCGTTGGCGCTGCCGTGACCCTGCTGGTCCTCGCGCACCGCCTCGATGGCGCTCACGTAGGTGTTGGCGGCAGACATCGCCGTCACGCAGGTCACGCCGCGACGCACGGCCTCGGTACGTAGCAGGTAGCCATCGCCACGCGAGCCCGGACCGTACGGCGTATTGATGATCACCGCGATCTTGCCATCGGCGATCAGGTCACCGATGTTGGGACGCTCGCCGTCGTGCGGGCCGCCGATCTTCTCCACGACCTCGCAGGTCACGTTGCCGCCGCGCAGCACGCGCGCCGTGCCCTCGGTGGAGCAGATATCAAAGCCCAGGTAGCGCAGGATACGCGCGACCGAAAGGATATGGCGCTTGTCACGGTCGCACACGCTGATGAACACCTTGCCGGCGCTCGGGTCGGGCAGCTTGTAGTCAATCGCCAGCTGCGTCTTGGCGTATGCCTCGGGATAGCTCTTGGCGATACCCATGACCTCGCCCGTCGACTTCATCTCGGGCCCCAGGATAACGTCAGCGCCCGGGAAACGACCCCAGGGCATAACGGCTTCCTTCATGCAGAACCAGTCCAGCTGGCGCTCGTCGCTCGGCAGGCCCAGGCTCGCGATGGAATCGCCCGCCATGATACGCGCCGCGCACTTGGCCAGCGGCACGCCGGTGGCCTTGGAGATAAACGGCACGGTACGGCTGGCACGCGGGTTGGCCTCGATCACGTAAACGGTCTCGCCCTTGATGGCATATTGCACATTGACCAGGCCGCGTACGCCCAGCGCCATCGCGATGCGGCGCGTGGTCTCGCGAAGCTTTGCCTGCAGGCTCTCGCTAAAGCTGAACGGCGGGATGCAGGTCGCGGAGTCGCCAGAGTGGATACCGGCCTCCTCGATATGCTCCAGAATGCCGCCAATGTAGACCTCTTCGCCATCGCACAGGGCGTCGACATCAGACTCGATCGCACCCTCCAGGAAGCGGTCCAGGTACACCGGGTAGTCGGGGCTAATGCGCGCGGCCTCGGCCATGTAATCGCGCAGGTGCTCGGCATCGTAGGCGATCATCATGCCGCGGCCGCCCAGCACGTAGCTCGGACGTACCAGCAGCGGGTAGCCAATGTGCGCGGCCACGGCCTCGGCCTCCTCAAACGAGGTGGCCTGGCCCGCCGGCGGGTACATGATGCCCAGCTTGTCGAGCAGGGCGGCAAAACGCTCGCGATCCTCGGCAAAGTCGATGGCATCGGGCTTGGTACCCATGATGTTCACGCCGCTCTCCTCGAGCATGCGCGCCAGCTTAAGCGGGGTCTGGCCGCCGAGCGTCACCACGACGCCGTCGGGGCGCTCAACATCGATGACGTCCATGACATCCTCGTAGGTGAGCGGCTCAAAGTAAAGGCGGTCGGACGTGTCGTAGTCGGTCGAGACGGTCTCGGGATTGCAGTTGACCATGATGGTCTCAAAACCACGGGCCGCCAGTGCATAGCTCGCATGCACACAGCAGTAGTCGAACTCGATACCCTGGCCGATACGGTTGGGGCCGGCGCCCAGGATCATCGCCTTGGGCTTGTCCGCCGGCGTGGTCTCATCGGGAGCCACGCACTTCTTGGCATCCGGGCTCGTGCGGTAGATGTTCTCGTACGTCTTGTAGTGATATTCCGTGGCGCTCGAGAACTCCGCAGCGCAGGTATCGACCGTCTTCATGCTGGGAACCACGCCCAGACCCTTGCGATAGGCGCGCACAAAGCGCTCGTCCGAGCCGGTCAGCGCGGCGATCTCGGCGTCGCTCGTGCCGTACTGCTTGAGCAGACGCATCGCGTCGGCGTCGATATCCTCCACACGCAGGCCGCGGATGCTCTCCTGAACCTGCACCATGTCGTTGATACGGTTGAGGTACCACGGATCGATACCGCAGATGCCATGGATACGCGCAACGTCCCAGCTGCGGCGCAGGGCCTCGACCACAAAGAAGATGCGGTGCTCGGTCGGCGTGGCCACGGCCTGAGCGAGCTCGTCGTCGCTCAGCTTATCGGCACCCTCCTTGCCACCGGCGCAGATACCCTGGTGACCGTCCTCCAGCGAGCGCATGGCTTTGCCGAAGGCCTCCTCAAAGGTGCGGCCAATCGCCATAATCTCGCCCACTGCCTTCATGCGCGTGGTGAGCGTGGGGTCGGTACCCTTGAACTTCTCGAAGGCAAAGCGCGGCACCTTGACCACACAGTAGTCAATCGTGGGCTCAAAGCAGGCGGGCGTTGCCTTGGTAATGTCGTTGACGATTTCGTCGAGCGTGTAGCCCACAGCCAGGCGCGCGGCGGCCTTGGCGATGGGGAAACCCGTTGCCTTGGAGGCCAGTGCGGACGAGCGGCTCACGCGCGGGTTCATCTCGATGACGATCAAGCGACCGGTGCTGGGGTTCACGGCAAACTGCACGTTGGAGCCACCGGTCTCGACGCCGATCTTCTCCAGAATGGCGAGCGAGGCCACGCGCATGCGCTGATACTCCAGGTCGGAGAGGGTTTGCGCCGGCGCCACGGTGATGGAGTCGCCGGTATGCACACCCATGGGGTCGAGGTTCTCGATGGAGCACACGATGATGCCGTTGCCGGCGTGGTCACGCATGACCTCCATCTCATACTCTTTCCAGCCCTCGATGGACTCCTCAACCAGCACCTCGTGGGCAGGTGAGAGCTCGAGGCCCTGGCTCACGATGGAGACGAGCTCCTCGTGAGTATGCGCGATGCCACCACCGGCGCCGCCGAGGGTAAAGCTCGGACGCAGCACGCAGGGATATCCCACGCGCTCGGCGATGGCCTCGGCGTCTGCCACGCTGTAGGCATAGCCCGAGCGCGCGACCTCCAGGCCGATCTCGGCCATGGCCTCGTTAAAGAGCTTGCGGTCCTCGCCGCGCTCGATGGCGGCAAGGTCGCAGCCGATCATCTCGACGCCGTACTTGTCGAGCGTACCGTCTTTCGCCAGCTCGACGGCGGCGTTCAGACCGGTCTGGCCGCCCAGCGTGGGCAGCAGCGCGTCCGGGCGCTCCTTCTTGATCACGCGCTCGATAAATTCGGCGGTGATGGGCTCGACATAGGTGCGGTCGGCCAAACCCGGATCGGTCATGATGGTCGCCGGGTTGGAGTTGACCAGGATGACCTCAAAGCCATCCTCCTTGAGCACCTTGCAGGCCTGGGCACCAGAGTAGTCAAACTCACAGGCCTGACCGATAACGATGGGGCCCGAACCAATGACGAGGATACGCTTGATGTCAGTACGTTTAGGCATGTTAGTTCTCCTCGGTCTCGGTCGCAGCGGAACCATTGTCGGCAAAGTTCCAGCCCTGCAGGCGGTCCTTCGCGGTGTCGATGTCCAGGTAGTTCTCCTCGCCGTCCATGAGTCGCGTAAAGGCGGTAAAGAGATAGTGGGCATCGGTGGGTCCGGGCGAGGCCTCGGGGTGGTACTGCACCGAGAAGCACGGCGCGTCGAGCAGCTGGATGCCCTCGGCGGTGCCGTCGTTGAGGTTCACATGCGTCAGGCGAATGCGGCCGAAGCGCTCGTTCATCACGACTGGCGCGATGCCGCGGCGCACCCAGACGCGCAGATCCCCATCGGCCGCATGCTCGGTCTCGCCGCCGGAAAACTCGGGGACAAGCTTGCCCAAGCTGGGGAACAGCAGACCAAAGCCATGGTTTTGCGCGGTAATCTCCACGCGACGGCTTACCAGGTTCATGACCGGCTGGTTGCCACCGCGGTGACCGAACTTAAGCTTTTCCATCTGAGCGCCGCAGGCCAGGCTGATCATCTGGTGACCAAGACAAATACCAAAGACCGGCACCTTGCCGATCAGCTGCTGCACCTGCTCGTAGGTCTCCACCACGGCGTCGGGGTCGCCGGGACCATTGGACAAAAAGACGCCATCGGGATTCATGTCGAGCACCTCACTCGCGGGCGTATCCCACGGCACGACGGTAAGGTCGCAGCCGGCGCGGACCAGACCCTCCAGAATGCCGCGCTTCACACCGCAGTCGTAGGCGACCACTTTGTGACGGGCAGGAGCGGCAGCCGTAAGCGCAAAGTCATGCGTGGCAGGCAGGTCGGCGGCCACAAACTCGTGAGGTACGGGGCAACTTACGGTCTTGACCAGGTTCTCGCCTACCAGCGTGGGCGCTGCGGCCAGACGCTCGGCAAGCTCGTCGACGTCGAAGATCTCGGTCGAAATAATGCCCATCTTGGAACCATTGTCGCGCAGGTGGCGCACCAGGGCGCGAGTGTCGACACCCTCGATAGCGACGATGCCGTGAGCGCACAGGTACTCCGGCACGCTGACGGCCGAGCGCCAGTTAGAAGGCGTGGCGCACATGTCGCGAACGATCATGCCGCGCATGGCCGGAGCGCTCGCAGGGCGCACGGCGTCGCCGGGGAAGGCCGACTGGACGTCGGTCTCGTCGATACCGTAGTTGCCGATCTGCGGATAGGTCATGGTTACGATTTGGCCGGCATAACTCGGGTCGGTCATGACCTCAAAGTAGCCCTCGAGCGAGGTGTTGAAACAAACTTCGCCGGTCGCGGTGCCCTCGGCGCCGCATGCACGTCCATAAAAAATGGTCCCATCCTCAAGATACAGGATGCAGGGACCGCAGGTGCCCTTGCTGGTTTTGGCCAGCATACGCTGGCAAAGCTCGCTGGGCGCGAAGGTGCGGGCGGCAGCGCCCGCGGTATGGTTGTTCGCCATAATTCTCCTTCCCGGTCTCACAGGACCGGCTTAAAGGTGTGTAGTTAGGCCTCGCGGTATTGTAACCGCAAGCATGCCTCATGGCGTTAATTTCATCGAAATGTTTACGAAATGATAATTATGACTTTCTATGCATAATGTTTTTTAATCCCCGTCCCAGAAAAATCATCCCGCGGGGCTTGTGGCTCACGCGGGATGATGGCGTCTTATTTTTTCTTGTCCTGTTCCAGCAGTTCGGACGGTGTGCGATCGGGCTTGCCGCCACGGAAAATCTCGCGGCCATGCAGACGATGCTCCAGATCGCGCTCGGCTTTTTCCTCGTCAATCTTGGTCTGGCTCACCACCGGGTCCTCAATCAACGACGACACCGAGTTCACCTGCTTCTGAATGCGCTCGGCGATGGTGTCATCCATACTCACGATGCGCATCTTCCAGTCGATACTCGTGGCGTTGGATGAGCTCTTGGTCCACACGAACGTCAAAATGGCGCTCTGGTGGCCGCGCGCGGGGAACATGCCAAAGAAGGAATCGTGCTGAATGTTGCTATTCTCGTCGATATAGGCGTGAACGTTATACACCACGCGGTCGATCTTATCGTTGAGCAACGCGTTGGTCGCAAGCGCCGCGGCCTGAATCTGCCCGTTGGACAGCAGCTCGAGCTCGTTGGCAGACGATGTGTCCAACACCGTCACCTCGACCGTGCCCGTGCGTTCATCGGCTTCATCGACGGTAAAATCGAGCGGGAACTGCGTCAAGGCCGCGCTTCAGCGCGGTCGAAACGGTATCGACCGAAACGCTCTCGGACAGGTTGGCGGTGTTCAGACGACGCATCACGCCGTAGCCAATCTGCATGCCCACGATCAGCACCAAAATACCGATGACCACGGCCATCGCGGTCTTCGTAATGGTATGGCTCACCTGCGAGCCCGAAGGATCGTCCTCGGACAGCGGGTCGATATGTTTTGCCTGGCTCGCGCGGTCCTCGCTGCGCAGCTGCGCTAGCGCCGCTTTGTCACCGCGCTTGACGGCGGCCTCTTTCTCGCGCATGCGCTCGGTACGCTTTTTGGCAAGCGTAGGATCCAAGACGCCGGATGCATCGATTTCGGAGAATAACTCCGTCACTTCTTCCGGAGTCAAAGGGTTCTTATCAGCCATGATCTTCCTGTCATATCAATCAGTCGAGCTCGTGCGCACGCGCACCTTCGAACTGCATTCGATAGTAACGGGCATAGGTGCCGCCACGGGCGAGAAGCTCCTCGTGCGTGCCACGCTCCACAACGCGACCATGCTCAACGGTCGCAATCTCATCGGCATGCTTAATGGTCGAAAGACGGTGGGCGATGATAATCGTGGTGCGGCCGCGTGCCAGCTCTTCGAGCGACTCCTGCACCGCCTCCTCGCTCTCGTTATCCAAAGCACTCGTCGCCTCGTCCAAAATCAGGATCTTGGGGTTCTTGAGAAACACGCGCGCGATGGCAACGCGCTGCTTCTGTCCGCCCGAAAGACGGCTGCCGCGCTCGCCCACCACGGTGTCGTAGCCCTGCGGAAGCGACTCGATAAAGGCATCGATGTTGGCGCGACGGGCGGCCTCGGCGATCTCTTCTGCCGTAGCGCCCGGCTTGCCGTAGGCGATGTTCTCGCCAATCGTACCGTCAAATAGATAGACATCCTGCTGCACCAGGCCGATGGCGCGGCGCAGGCTCTGCTGCGTCACATCGCGCACGTCCTGACCGTCGATGCTAATGGATCCGGTAGCCACGTCATAAAAGCGCGGCAGCAGCGAACAGGTCGTGGACTTGCCGCCGCCCGAAGGGCCAACCAAAGCGATGGTCTGCCCGGGCTTGATGGACAGGTCCATATGGTCGATAACGGGACGCCCGTCGGCATAGCCCTCGCCCAGCTCGACATCCTCGTAGTTAAAGCACACGTCGTGATACTCCACGGCGCCGGCAGTCACCTGCAGATCCGTAGCGCCCGGCTTGTCCTGGATATCCGGCGCGGTCGAGAGTACCTCGTCCATACGTTTAAAGCCGGCGATAGCCTTCTGATACGTTTCGGCCGAATTGACGAGCGTCTCAAGCGGCGTGCAGAACAGCGAAATATAGAGTGCAAAGGTCGCCATATCGACCGCCTGCAGCTGTCCCTGGGCGACCAGCCAGCCGCCCAGCAGCACCACGATCACATAGAGCACACCAGAGAGCAGGCCATACGTCGCGGTATAGACGCCCATGGCGTGATACATGTTCTCCTTGGACGAAAGATAGCGATTGTTGGAGGCGCGGAACTTGAAGCGTTCGGTCTCCTCATTGGCAAAACTCTTGACCACGCGCATGCCCGCCAGCGAATCCTGCAGCTGCGCATTGATGCCGCTGATCTTTTTGCGGTTGTCGCTAAAGACCTCGCGCATGCGCATGTTCTGCCAAAACATGACGACCGCAAACGCCGCCGTCACCACGGCCATGGCGAGTGCCAGCACCGGAGCGATGGTAAAGAGAATCACAAACGAGCCGATAATCTCGATGCCGCAGATGATGATCCACTCGGGCACGTGGTGCGCCGCCTCGCAGATATCGAACAGGTCGTTGACCACGCGGCTCATCATGTCGCCCGAGCTGTTGCGGTCGAAGTATGCAAAGCTAAAGCGCTCATACTGGTCGAACAGGTCCTCACGCATTTTGGACTCCATACGCGCGCCCATCACGTGACCCCAATAGCTCACAAAATAGCGGCAGGCACAGCGGACGGCATACATCAGCACCAGCCCCACCGCGATCATGCCGAGCGCCTGCATAATAGCAGCCTGGCCCTGAGTAAACAGCCCACCGGTCAAATTGCGCAGAATAATGGGGAACGCCAGGTCAATGGCGGCGAGCACCAGGGCACAAACAGTATCAGCAACAAAAAGCCCCATCTGGGGCTTGTAATACGAAAGAAACCTCTTAAACATGCAGTCCTCGGAGATAAAACAATAACGTAAGACCCTGGAGCAAATAATCAGTAGTGTTTGCCCCAGGGTCGCCCTCGCTTTTAAAGCTCAGTTCCGCCCAGCCTGTGTGCAATGCTGTCACAGGCCAAGGCGCCTACGACGGTCTTGGCGTCTTCGATCTTGCCGTCGAGCACGGCGTCAATCAGCTCGTGCAGCGGCACCAGGTCCACGTTGACAAACTCGTCATCATCGGGGTTGGGCGCATCAAACTCGAGCTTGGTAGCCAAGTAGATGTGGATGATCTCATCGCAAAAACCGCAGGACGTGACAATCGACGTCAAAAAGCGAATACGACCAGCCCTAAAGCCCGTCTCCTCATGCAGTTCGCGCTTGGCGCAATCGAGCGGGTCCTCACCCGGGTCGAGCTTGCCGGCGGGAATCTCGACCGTCACGCGGTCAATGGCGGTGCGGTACTGACGCACCAGTACGATCTTGCCGCTCTCGGTCAGTGCCACAACGGCCGCCGCACCCGGATGGCGAACGATATCGCGGGCGCTGCGGTGACCGTTGGGCAGCTCAACCTCAAGACGGTGGACGTCGAGGATCTTGCCCTTCCAGGCGCACTCCTCCGAAAGAATTTTCTCGTGCAGCTCGGCATCGTGCGGGTCGTCGTCGCCCAGCACCAGCGCCGGCTCGTCAGCGACCTCGCCACCAGGCTCGTCCTCGGCGTGCCCATACATGCGGCTGTCCTCTTCGACGATTTGCGCGTCCACGAGCTCTTCGTTCTTCTCGTCCATCCGTCTCATTCCTCTCGGATTTTAGGCATCCCAGGCGTCGCGGCCGCGCAGCGCGCGCAGGCCGATGTCGTGACGCAGGGTCTTGCCCTCAAAATCAATCTTCTCGCAGGCCTCGTAGGCAAGGTTGCGAGCGTTCTCGAACGTGTCGCCCAGAGCGGTCACGGCAAGCACACGGCCGCCGTTGGTCACGAGCTGACCGTCCACCACGGCGGTGCCGGCATGGTACACGGTCACGTTCTCCATGGCCTCGGCGTCGGCGATGCCGGTGATGACCTTGCCCTTCTGGTAGCTGCCGGGGTAGCCCGCGCTCGTCAGGACAACGGCCACGGCCCACTTGTCGCGCCAGTCGAGTTCAATCTGATCGAGCTCGCAGTTGGCGCAGGCGAGCATGACCTCAACTAGGTCGTTCTTAAGGCGCGGCAGCACGACCTGCGTCTCGGGATCACCAAAGCGGGCGTTGAACTCCAGCACCTTGGGGCCGGCAGGTGTGAGCATAAATCCGCCATACAGGCAGCCGCGATAGTCGATGCCCTCGGCAGCAAGCTCGGCCACGGTCTGCTCCATGACTTTCACCATGGTGGCGTGCTCCTCGTCGGTCACGATGGGTACCGGGCTGTAGACGCCCATGCCACCGGTGTTGGGACCAAGGTCGCCCTCAAGCGCACGCTTGTGATCCTGCGAGGTGGCCATGGGACGAACGGTCTTACCGTCGGTAAAGGCCAGCAGCGAGCACTCGGGACCGGTCAGCATCTCCTCGATGACCACGGTATTGCCGGCATCGCCAAAGGCGCCGCCAAAACACTCGCGCACGGCCTCCTCGGCCTGCGCAAGCTCGGTTGCCACGATAACACCCTTGCCCGCGGCAAGGCCGTCGGCCTTGACGACCAACGGAGCACCCTGCTCGCGCACGTAGGCGAGAGCCGAAGCCTCGTCGGTAAACGAGCCATAGGCCGCCGTCGGAATACCGGCGCGCTCCATGAGCTGCTTGGAGAACAGCTTAGAGCCCTCCATCTGGGCGCCCTCGGCACCCGGGCCAAAGCAGGGAATACCCGCCGCGCGCACGGCATCGGCCACGCCCGCCACGAGCGGAGCCTCGGGGCCAATTACCACGAGTCCGCATCCGTGGCTCTGCGCAAACGCCGCCACGGCCGCAGGATCGCAGTCGTCGAGAACAACGTTCTCGCCGCAGCTCGCGGTGCCGCCGTTACCCGGCGCGATGTAGAGCTTGCCGGCGCGCGGTGATGCTGCGAGCTTAGCTGCCAAAGCATGCTCGCGGCCGCCGCTGCCCAACAACAGGATGTCGATGGTTTGAGTGTCCGCCTTCAAGGGTGCCTCCTCTATGGATGAATGGCCCGCTCCGCGCGAGCCCTTTGCAAGCAAATATACCCCTCGGCCGCCCGTCCGGGCTGCAAAGGGGTATATCGCAATAACCAAATAGTCCCGATTACTTCCAGAATCGATTGATGATCTGCTCGCGACCAGCGCCAACGCCAATGAACGTCACGCGGGTGTGTGCCAGATCCTCGATAAACGCCACGTAGTCCTGAGCCTCCTGCGGCAGCTCCTCAAAGCTGCGGCAGCCGGTGATATCGCACTTCCAGCCAGGAAGCTCCTCGTAGATGGGCTTGGCATGCTCAAAGCGCGCCTGGTGCTCGGGCACGCTCGTGTAACGCTCGCCATCGACGTCATAGGCAACGCACACCTTAATGGTGTCGAAGGCCGAAAGCACGTCGAGCTTGGTCATGGCGATATCGGTGAGGCCGTTGACGCGCGAGGCGTAGTTGGCGATGGGGCCGTCAAACCAGCCGCAGCGACGACGGCGACCGGTGGTCACGCCGTACTCGTAGCCCTCCTCGGTCAGCGTGTGACCGGCCTCGGACTCATAGGAAAGCTCGGTGGGCATGGGGCCCGAACCGACGCGGGTGATATAGGCCTTCATGACGCCCAGCACGCGGTCGACATTCTTCATACCGACGCCGGATCCGGTGATGGCACCGCCGGCGGTGCAGTTGGAAGACGTCACGTACGGATAGGTGCCGTGGTCGATGTCGAGCAGCGTCGCCTGGGCGCCCTCAAACAGCAGGTCCTTGCCCTCGTCGATCATGTTGTTGAGCAGCAGACTCGTCTCGGTGATGTAGGGACGCAGGCGCTCGGCCATCGGCAGGTACTCGTCGCAAATCTGATCCACGGTGTAGGTGGGCAGGTTGTAGATGAGCTCGAGCTCGGGGTTCACGCGGGCGAGAGCGGTCTCCAGCTTGTCGCGGAACAGTGCCTCGTCCAGCATGTCCTGCATGCGCAGGCCAATGCGGGCCATCTTGTCCTGATAGCACGGACCGATGCCGCGCTTGGTGGTACCGATGTTCTTCTTGCCGAGCTTCTGCTCAAAGGCGCCATCCAGATCGATGTGGTACGGCATGATGACATGCGCGTTGCCGCTGATCTTGAGGTTCTTGGTGGTGAGGCCGTCGGCCTCGAACATGTCGATCTCCTCAAGGACAACCTTGGGGTTGACGACGCAGCCGTTACCGATCACCGACACGTGGTCGGAATACATGATGCCGGAGGGCACCTGGTGCAGGCCGTACTTCTTGCCGTTGACGACGATGGTGTGACCGGCGTTGTTGCCGCCCGAGTAGCGCACGACGGCATCGAAGTCGCCGGCGACTAGGTCGCAAATCTTACCCTTGCCCTCATCGCCCCACTGGGCACCGACCAAAACGGTTGACGGCATGTTTACTCCTTACATTCATGGACTGTCTACGCGCCACGCCGGCACGCAGAAGCACAAAACATTCCCAGTATACCCGTGCAACGGGCGCCTGTCCTACTCCTCGGCATGTGCCCCATCAAGCTCATAGAACTTGGTGGATGCCGGCAGGAACATCAGGTCGACGTCGCCGATCGGGCCCGAACGGTTCTTGGCCACGACGATACGCGTAACGCCCTCGTCGGGTCGATCGTCGCGCGAGGCTTCGGCCTCGTCGGCGGAGCGGTCCAAGAACATGACGATATCGGCGTCCTGCTCGATGGAGCCCGATTCACGAAGGTCGGAAAGCTGCGGGCGCTTGCCGGTACGGGATTCGACCTGACGCGAGAGCTGCGACAGCGCGATGAGCGGGATCTTGAGCTCCTTGGCCATGATCTTCAGACCACGCGACATCTCCGAAACCTCGACGGTACGGCTCTCGGAACGACGGCCCGGCGGAGGACTCACCAGCTGCAGGTAGTCCAGGATGATGATTGCCTTCTCCTTGTTATGGAGCATACGGCGGCTCTTGGCGCGAATCTCGGTCACTGTGGTGCCGGGCGTATCGTCAATCAGAATATCGAGCTTGGACAAGGTCTGCGTGGCCTCGTTGATATTGGCCCACTGTTCGGGGCTAATACGGCCCATGCGGAAGTCACTGATCGAGATCATGGCGTAGGCGCAAATCAGACGCTGGGCAATTTCCTTGCCCGACATCTCCAGCGAGAAGAAGCCGACGGTATAACCAGCAGCGGCAGCGTTGAGCGCCAGATTTAGAGCGAACGACGTCTTACCCACGGCGGGACGGGCACCGATGATGATGAGCTGGCCTTCGCGGAAACCCATGAGCATGCGGTCGAGCGACGGGAAGCCCGTGGGCACGCCCGCAGCCTGGCCACCGGCCTGGCACACTTCCTCGGCCTCGTTATAGGCCTCGACCATAAACTCGGTCAGCGTCTTGTAGCTCGACTTGACCTCGCGTGCCGTGACCTTGAGCAGCTTGCTCTCGGCCAGCTCGACAACCTCTTTGGTGTCGGTGGGGGCGTTATAGGCCAGCGCGTTGATCTCGTTGGTGGCGCCGATCAGCTCGCGCAGCATCGAATCGCGGCGAACGATGGCGGCATGGTGCTGCCAGTTGACGAGCGACAGGGTCTGACCCATCAGCTCCAAAATGTACGCCTCGCCGCCCACGGCATCGAGCTTGTTGATGCTTCGCAGGTAATCGATCAGCGAGATGGAGTCGATGGGAATGCGGCTGTTGTACATATCGACCATCGCGGTATAGATGGTCTTATGAATGGGCCGGTAGAAGTCATCGGGCTGCAGCTCGACCTGGGCCTCTTCGACCACCTCGGGCGATAGCAGCATAGCGGCCAGTACATTGGCCTCTGCATCTTGGTTTTGGGGAAGACCCAACTTTGAGCCGCGGTCCTCAACCGTCAGCCCGGTCTCCCTATCGTCATATGCCATGAGCATCCTCATTCATATCGCTTGCGAGCATCCATAGTATCAGCCATGGTCCCAAAACGCGCCGCACGCCGCCAATCATCACCGAACCAAACGGATGAACGGTCCTGCATATAGGACTTCGACGCAACGTTCACCATGACACTCGCTCAGCGCAAAAAACAAAAGGGCGCCCTGGTTTCCCAGAGCGCCCTTCTTAGAACAAGATTGTTGCGTTGCAGCAAATGCTACTCGGCAGCAGCCTCAGTCTCGACCTCGGCGGTCTCGGCCTCGGCGACCTCAGCGGCCTCCTCGACCTCAGCCTCGGCAGCGAGCTCCTCGGCGGTAACGCCGACGAGAACGACAACCTCGGCCTTGATCTCGCGGTACAGCGAGATGGCAACGGTGTGGGCACCGGCAACCTTGATGGGCTTACCGAGCTCGACGCGCTTGCGGTCGATGTCCATACCGAGCTGAGCCTTGATGGCGTCAGCGATCATAGCGGCGGTAACGGAGCCAAAGAGGATGCCCTCGTCGCCGACCTTGACGTCAACGGTGACCGTCTTGCCCTCGAAGGCAGCCTTGGTCTCGTTGGCGGTAGCCAGACGGACGGCCTCGCGCTTGGCGATGTTGTTGCGACGCTCGTCAAGCTGCTTGAGGTTGCCCTTGGTGGCGGCAACAGCGAGCTTCTTGGGGAACAGGAAGTTCTCAGCGTAACCCTGAGCGACCTCTACGACGTCACCCTCGCCGCCCTTGCCCTTGATCTCATCGAGAAGAATAACCTTCATGATGCGTCTCCCTTCTTAGCCGCGGTCGCGGTTGCCACGAGAGGAAACCACGGGGACGGTGTACGGCAGGAGAGCCATCTCGCGGGCGCGCTTGATGGCGTTGGCGATGTCATGCTGATGCTGCGTGCAAGCGCCAGTGACGCGACGGGGCTTGATCTTGCCACGGTCGGTCATGTACTTACGGAGAAGCTGAGTGTCCTTATAGTCGATGAACTCAGTGTTCTCCTTGCAGAACTGGCAGTACTTACGACGCGGCTGACGTGCAGAAAAATCATTAGCCATGTCAAAATACCTTTCATTTGGCAACTTCGGCGAACCGAAGCCGCCTCTCACTCAAAAATAGGTGAACAACCCTTAGAACGGGATGTCCTCATCGTAGACGTCGACCGCGGGCGGCGTGGCCACCGGTGCGGCAGGACGTGCTGCGGGCGCGGGAGCTGCGGGGGCGTAACCGCCCTGATCGTAGCCACCCTGGCCACCACGGGAGCTCATAAACTCGATCTCATCGACGATGACCTCAAGTTTGCTCCGGCGCTGGCCGTCGCGCTCCCAAGAGCTGTAGCGCAGCTTGCCCTCGATCGCGACCTTGTTTCCCTTTGCCAGGAAACGGCTCACGGCCTCGGCGCGGGTGCCGAACATGGTGCAGTCGACAAAGTTGGGATAGTCCTCCCACTCGCCAGTCTGCGCGTTGCGGCGACGATCGTTCACGGCGACGCCAAAGGACAGAACCTGGGTTCCGCCGGCGGTGGCGCGCAGCTCGGGATCGCGGGTGAGGTTACCGGTGATGTTCACTCGATTGATGCTCATAACTCACTACTTCCTCTTGGGGCACAAGCCCAGTCCAAAACGACAGTCTTACTCCTGGTCGTCGCGACGGACGATCATGTGGCGGACCACAGCGTCGGTGATGCGCAGGACGCGATCAAGCTCGGCGATCTGGGTAGGATCTGCGTGGAAGTTGATGAGGGTGTAGTCACCATCGGTGAGGTCGTTGATCTCGTAGGCGAGCTTGCGCTTGCCCCACTCGTCAACGGAGTCGACCTTGCCAGCGCCCTCAGCGATCGTGGTATCGATACGCTTCATAACAGCGAGACGAGTCTCGGGGTCGAGCGACGGGTCAACAAAGAACAGCAGTTCATAAGCCTTCATATTGTCACCTCCTCTGGGCAAATGTGGCTTCAGGTCGTGAAGGTGCGCCTGAAGCAGGAAAAGACTTGGTAATAATATCTTTCAACCTCCCAAGCCGCAAGAATATGCAGCTACAACCTCATGACCTCCACATATGCCCATACTCGCACCACGTTTCATGCGCATTCCAACCAAATGCCGACCAAGAGCTTGACGGATTTGTGGACAAGATACGGTGCCGCGGGGACAAGCTGAGCCAAGCCGCAGGTCAACGGGCACAAGGCTGTGGTCGCAAAATGCATACCAGTGGTCCACAGCACCACCCAAAGATTTTTAAATTCATTGCCAAGTCGCTTATGAATACCCCTTTTGAACAATTGAGTTGATCAACCACGCTGGTCGGAAGCCGTTTTTTGGCACCTCAAACCCCACTGCAACGCCAAGCGCGGCCAAGCGTTTTAAAAAATGCCAACTTTTCTGTTTGCACTTTGCGATTCCTCGTGTATACTGACTTTCGCATTTAACGGAGAGTTGTCCGAGTGGCCGAAGGAGCACGATTGGAAATCGTGTAGGCGTCAAAAGCGTCTCCAGGGTTCAAATCCCTGACTCTCCGCCAGTTAATTCCAAAGCAGGCCTTCGAGCCTGCTTTGTTTTTACCCCACGCGGAGGGGTGGCAGAGTGGTTGAATGCGGCGGTCTCGAAAACCGTTTGGCCTGTATAAGGTCACGAGGGTTCGAATCCCTCCTCCTCCGCCATTTTGGTTGAGAAAGCTCCCGAGAATGGGAGCTTTTTTGTTTTGAGTCCCTAACAAGCAAATACGGCGGAGGAGGAGGGATTCGAACCCGCCAGGGCGCGGAGCGTAAAGAAAACGCGCCCGTGGCGCGTTTTTAGCGCAGCGCGGTCGGCGCAAGCCGACCGGATATATTTTGAGCGGAGCTCAAAATTTGGACATCCCTCCTATTCGACCACGCCCCCATCGCGTTCAGCATCAACCCGGATCCCCTAACATGGAACCTATGACCGTACCCAGTCCCGACCGTTTGCCGAGCAATAGGGTCGCAATCGGCGCCGAACATGTACTATGTACGGGCATTGTCTAAACCCGTAACTCAAAGGACCCCATCTTGCCCGTTGCCGCCGCTATGATCGTTACCGCACACGCCTCGGATGCCATGGTTGCCATCCCGTTTTGGCTCGAGATGTTCGCCGTCGTCGCGGCATCGATCTCGGGCGTGTTGGTCGCACGCGAGCACAAACTCGACCTGGTGGGCGCCGTCGCGCTCGCCGTGGTCTGTGGACTGGGCGGCGGTCTTTTGCGCGATATGACGCTGCAGGTGGGCAACGTCTACATCCTCAACCAACCGATGGCGCTCCCGCTCTCCATCGCCACCGCGGCCATCATCTACATCTTCCCGGCAATCGTCGACAAGCCCGAAAAGCTCATTCCCCTGCTCGATATCATCTCGGTGGGTATTTATGCGGCAACCGGCGCAGACAAGGCGCTGGTCTACGGCTTTGCGCCGGCGGTGTGCATCATGATGGGCTTTTTTACCGCGGTGGGCGGCGGCATGCTGCGAGATGGTTTTATGGGTGTGGTGCCGGGTATCTTCCAGCGCACCAACTTCTATGCCATCGCGGCCATCGCCGGATCGGCAAGCTATGTTTGCCTTGTCATGAGCGGCTTGGTCAGCAATGTCGTCGCACTGGTCGTTTGCGTCGTGGTGACCATGGGACTACGCTGGCTGTCGCTGCGCTTTGATATCAAAAGCCCCACCGAGGATGACATCGCACGCTTTTTGCACCGCAAAAAGTAGGTGGCGCGGGCTCATCCTTCGAAATGCAACCGAGAGGTTCTTTTAGAGCGCCCACGCGTTGGGTACCCTGTTAGGTGCATGTCGAGCATCTGACGAAGGATTCACTATGCCCTGTAATCAATTCCCGTCGACCCAGCGCCGTAAAGCGTGGGGCCGCATCACGATCTTATTCGCGCTCATCGCTCTAGCGGTCACCGCGCTTCCCACGGCGTCGTTCGCCGGCACGGACACCGCAGGCAACGTACTTGCGACCGACAATGACGCCAATTCGTCCGGCGTCGAAGGTGACCTGTACTGGGCAGGTCAGGCCCTCAACTTGGACGATGCGTCCATCGGCCGCGACATAATTGCAGCAGGCGAGAGCCTCTCCATCCGCGACTGCACGGTGGGCGGCGCCGTCCGCTTGGCGGCACGCACTATCGATATCGCCAAGACCACGGTTGATGGCAGCGTCACGGTCGTCGGTCAGCACGTTGTGCTCA
>CATZKS010000034.1 GCA_958421035.1 uncultured Collinsella sp.
CCACGAGCACGACCTTGATATTGCGCTCGGTCTTGACGGCGGTGACGAAGCCCTCCATGGCGTATGAGAACGACTTTAAAAAGGACGGATGGTCCTTGTTCGACCCGGGAATCATAGGAGGCGCCTAGTCGTGGGCGTGGTTGGTGATGGGGCCGACGTGGACGAGTTTGGGGTCCTCGCCGCGCTCAAGCGCCAAGTCGCGCAGGATGGCATCCTCGCGTGCCTCCATGACCTCGGCCTCGTCGTCCTCGATGTGGTCGTAACCCAGCAGGTGCAGCATTCCGTGCACAAGCATCAGTCGGCACTCATCGGCAGGGCTGTTGCCAAAGCCGGGGGCCTGGCGGGCAATGACCTGCGGGGCCAGGATAATATCGCCGAGCTCGAGCGTTTCGTCGGCGGGAATGTCCTCGTCAAAGGCCGAGTCGCATTCAAACGAGAGGACATCGGTGGTGCGGTCGATACCGCGCCACTCGTGGTTGAGCTCGTGCATCTCGTCTTCATCAACATACGAAAGGGAAATCTCGACTCCACGTTCAACGCCCTCGGCGGCAAGCACAACCTCGCAGATGTGCTCCACCTCCTGCGCGTCGAGCAGCGTATCGAGCTCGGCATCGTTGCTGATCAATACACTCAACGGGACTCCTTTCGGTCGCGCGGGCGCTGCTCGCGCACGTCATCATAAGCTTCATATGCCTCGACGATACGACCCACCAGGGCATGGCGCACCACGTCGGCACGCTCGAGGTGAGAAAATGCGACATCGTCGACACGGCCCAAAATCTGCTCAACGTCAGCAAGACCGCCACGACGACCCACCAGGTCGCGCTGGCTCAGGTCGCCGGTAATCACGAACTTGGAGTTGAACCCAAGGCGTGTCAGGAACATCTTCATCTGCTCGGGCGTGGTATTTTGCGCCTCGTCGAGCACCACGAAGGCATCACTCAGTGTGCGGCCGCGCATGTAGGCAAGCGGGGCGATCTCGATCACGCCACGCTCCATAAGCTCATCGGTGCGCTCGCGATCCATCATGTCAAAAAGGGCGTCGTAGAGCGGACGCATGTAGGGGTCGATCTTTTCCTCAAGGGTACCGGGCAAAAAGCCCAGATTCTCCCCCGCCTCGACAACCGGACGCGTCAAGATCAGACGGCCCACCTCGTGACGCTTGAGCGCGGCAACGGCGAGCGCCATGGCCAGATAGGTCTTACCGGTACCGGCAGGACCAAGGCCAAACGTGATGGTATGCGAGCGAATGGCATCCACATAGCGCTTTTGGCCGAGCGTTTTGGGGCGAATGGCACGACCGCGATACGAAAGCAGCACGTCATCGCGAAGCGACGTATCCTCGTGCTCACCGTCGCGCAGAACGGCCAGACAGCGCGAGACATCGTCGGCAGACAGCGTGCGCCCGGCAGCCGCCTCGCGAAAAGCATGTTCGAAAAAACGCGCCACGAGTTCGACCTCATCCGGGTCACCGCTCACGGCGATGCTATCGCCACGGGCGACCACATGGGCGCGAACCAAGCTCTCGAGCGCACGAAGGACGCCGTCGCCGGCGCCCAAAACGCACGAGGGATCAATTCCCTCGGGAACGGTAAGTCTAATCTTCGAGGCTTCCATGAACCTCCCTGCGCGCATGGACCAAGCCGGAATCATCGATTCCGATGATAGCAACATCGAGCAGGCACGGGGCTGTAAGTCCACAGGTATCGTCAAGACGGGCATGATGGAACGAACCGAGCGTCAGGTTGTCGCCGTACTCGAGGACGGCACGCTCGACGGTGCCCACGCGACGACGAGCGTCGGCAATGGCGAGTTCCTGCGCCGCGGCTCGCATACGACGGCTGCGCTCGGCCATAACCTCGGGCGGCACCTGGTCGGGCATATCGGCAGCAAGGGTACCGGGACGCTTGCTATAGCGGAACACGTGCATACGCGAGAAACCCACACGACGGCACAGCGCCAGCGACTCCTCGAACTCCTCGTCCGTCTCACCAGGAAAACCGACGATGACATCGCACGAAAGAGACGCCTGGGGCAAGTTGGCGCGAATCATACGCACCGTGTCCTCAAAGGCCTCGGCGCTATAGGGACGGCCCATGCGATGCAGGGTCGCCGTGCAGCCGGACTGCACGGGCAGGTGCAAAAACGGGGCGATACGCTGCGGGTAGCGCGCCATAACCTTAAGCAGGCGCTCGGAGATATCCATGGGCTCGACCGAGGAAATGCGCACATGCGGAATAGACGTGCGCTCCATGATGGCCTCGAGCAGCTCATCGATTTCGACATGCTCGTCGGTCGCGCTCTTGCCATCGTAGGCACCCAGGTTCACACCGGTCAGCACCACCTCGGGTACGCCGGCCTCCTGGGCCTCGCGAACTTGCTCGAGCACGGACTCGACGGGCACGGAACGCTCGGGGCCGCGCGCCTTCCACACAATGCAATAGGTGCAGCGATGGTTGCAGCCGTCCTGTATCTTCACGCCCAGGCGAGAGCGACCGA
Source organism: uncultured Collinsella sp. (assembly GCA_958421035.1). Classification (GTDB taxonomy): domain Bacteria; phylum Actinomycetota; class Coriobacteriia; order Coriobacteriales; family Coriobacteriaceae; genus Collinsella. The sequence goes on from CATZKS010000034.1 coordinate 2,500, forward strand.
GCGCATCGACCACCTCGCCATCGCTGCAGGCGGGAACGCTATCGGACTCAACGCCCAGCACCTCGCAGACACGTTCGGCGACATCGATCTTGGACGGCTCGGCGATCACGCGATCCGAAAGCTCCAGCAGCTCCTCGGGATGCAAATTAACCACGCATCCGGTCACGATCACATAGGGCTCGTTTGGATGGGCCAGCGCATGACGAACGGCCTTACGGGTCTTGGCCTCGGCCTCTCCCGTCACGGCACAGGTATTGATAACGATCAGATCAGCGTCCTGTGGCTCCACCATCGCAAAGCCCAGGCGCATAAGATCGGCAGTGATACGGTCGGACTCAACCCGGTTGACACGGCAGCCGAGGTTGACGACGGAAATATGGGGTGCGAGCACGCGGGCTCCTTAATCGAGGATGTCGTCGAGGGCACTCTTGATACGGTCGGTCACCGACTTCTTACCGGATGCGACGTCATCGCCCATCTCGTCGGCAAAGGCGCGAAGCAGCTCGCGCTGCTTATTGGAAAGATTGGTGGGAACGACCACGCGCAGTTGCACGATCAGGCGGCCACGCGAACCGCCACCGCCAATGCGTGGCATGCCGTAATTATTGACGCTCACGGTGTCACCGTACTGGGCGCCGGCGGGAACCGTCACCTTAACGACCTCGTCGGGCATAATGCCCTCGACCTCGATCTCGCAGCCGAGCGCAGCCTGCGCAATCGAGATATCGCTCACCAGGTACAGGTCGTCGCCGTTGCGCTTAAAGCGCTCGTGGTCGGCAACGCGCACGTTGACAATCAGGTCGCCCGAAGGCTCGCCGCGAAGGCCGGCCTCGCCAAAACCGCTCACACGCAGCTGGCGACCGGTCGAAACGCCGGCGGGAATATCGATGTCGATCTTTTCGTGCGAAGGCGTGCGGCCCTGACCGTCGCAGGTCTCGCAGGGATGGTCGATGACCGTGCCCTCGCCATGGCAGTCGGGGCAAGGCGAAGAGGACTGAACCTGGCCAAGGAACGAACGCTGAACCGTCGTGACGTAGCCCGTACCGTGGCAGCGGCCGCACTGCTTTTCCTGTGCGCCCTCTGCCCTACCGGTGCCGTTGCAGTCCTCGCAAGGAGCAAGGCGGTCATAGCTGATCGTCTTTTTGCAGCCGAGCGCCGCCTCCTCGAGCGTCACCGAAAGCGAGATGGCCATGTCACGTCCGCGACGACGCTCACGACGGCTGCGGGTGCCACCGCCGGCACCGCCGCCAAAGAACGACGAGAACAAGTCGTCCATGCCCATGCCACCAAAGATATCGTTGATATCGACGTAGCCCGAACCACCAGGGCCGTCGGCAGTGCCGTAACGGTCGTAGTTAGCACGCTTCTGCTCGTCGGAAAGAACGGAATAGGCCTCGTTAAGCTCCTTGAACTTAGCCTCGGCCTCGGGGTCGTCCGAAACATCCGGATGTACGGTACGGGCCTTCTTTAGAAACGCACGCTTAATCGTCCGCGCGTCGGCATCCCTGTCGACGCCAAGCACCTCGTAGTAATCCCTATTTTCCGACACGACCGAATCCTTCCGACTTTCATTATTGTCACAGTGCGTCCTATACCCAGGCTGGGCCGACCGCAAACAGAGGGTTTAATGTTATTGCATTTGGTACGGCGAAAGCATGGCCCGTTGCGAGCAGCTCGCGAACCAAACCGACACGAGCGCGAACATGAAGCCGTTGGCAAAGCCGTTGGCAAACTGCATCGCACCGCGCTTCCACCAAAGCAGGCTACGATGAAGCACACCGTCCGAAAGCACCATAAATAGGCCCATGGTAAACGGAATAAAGCACATCACGGCAAAGGCCGAGAACACGCCCGAAATGGCCGACAGCACCAAAAACGGCGCCACGATGCCCATCAGGTAAAAACCGGTACGAGCTTTGCCTTCCAAGCGCTCGGCCTCAACATGGGCGCGGCCGACCAGGTCGCCGCCCGCGGCACCGTTGGTGCCAGCATGACCCATGCCGCTAATGCGGACCTCATCGCCATCGTGCGTGCCGGCAGGAAACTCAATCGTCTGCTCGGAGGTTACGCGAGTACGACCGCTGCCACCGCAATCAGGGCAGGGGTCGGCCACGACCTTACCGGAACCGCCGCACTCGGGGCAGACCGACTGGAACGTGCCCGCACCAAACAGGAAGGACAGGTCGACGTCGATGTGGCCGCGGCCGCCACAGCTTGGGCAGGTATGGGCATGCTCAGACGAAACGGAGCCCGAGCCGCCGCAATGTCCGCACGTATCGAAACGCGTATAGCGGACGGTCTTGCGGGCACCGCCCTTGGCCTCCTTGGCGTCGAGTTTGATATCGACGACTACATTGGCGCCGTTCTCGGGATTATAGGCAGCCTGCCCACGACGCTGCTGGCCCCAGGCACCGCCAAAAGGAAAGCCGCCCTCAAAAGGATTGCCATAACCCGTGTTGCCGGCGTAGCCGCCACCATAGGGCGAAGCCGTAGGAGCACCGGCAAAGGGATTGCCAGAACGCATGGCGTCGTAGCGCGCACGTTTTTGCTCATCCGAAAGCACGGCGTAGGCCTCGGAAACCTCTTTAAACTTTTCCTCGGCATCCGGCTCTTTGTTGACGTCCGGATGGAGCTTGCGGGCCTTTTGCTGGAAGGCCTTTTGAATATCACGCGAGGTGGCGTCCTTGGAGACACCCAAAATCTCGTAGTAATCTTTTTCGTTCATCGTCGCCATGCGCGGCAACCTCCTGCTCACAGCAGCGTATATATTCCGGTAATTCTACCCGAGCGGCCTAAGCTAGATCCCAAAACAGCTCGAACAGAACATTTCCATCGAGCCAGCCCAGGTGTGTCGGCGCCAGACGAGCTCGAACATGGCCCGCGACGACATCTGCCGAAGTGAAGGGTCCCTCATGGACCCCGAGCGTCTCGGGCACCCAAGTGGCAAGACCCAATTCGAGCGCGCGATCGCAGGCAGCTGCCAGCTCGCCCGTTGGGATGACGCAAGCCGCACGAATCAACAGGTCGGACGCGACACCGCGCGTCATGCGGCAAGCAAGCATCAGGTCTTCAGCCGCAGCCTCACGCTGCGACAGATATTCGGCCTCGAACGCCGTCGCGTCATCGTCGCGTTGTACCAGACGCACGCGGTACGCATCGCCTCGAGAAGACACGCAGGGGAACAAACCTGCAAGACGGTCGAAATCCTCGGCGTCGAGCATACCCGCGGCGGAACGACCCAGGCCCAGGTAGCCCCGTCCGGTCCAATAGGCAATGTTATGGGCGCACTCATGACCGTCGAGCGCATAGCTTGCCACCTCATAGGGGTGATAACCGGCCGCACCCAGACGCTCACGCGCCACATCCATGCACGAAGCCTGAAAATCCTCATCAGGCTCGAGCGACTCGTCACGGCACGCCATGCGATAAAGGGGCGTACCCTCCTCAAGCGTAAGCGGGTAGACCGACACATGATGCGGAGCCGCCGCCAGCACGCCATCGAGCGTGTGCTTCCAACTCGCTGCGGACTGCCCGGGAAGTCCGCACATAAGGTCGCACGACACGTCAAGCCCAGCGTTCTTGACCGTCGCGATGGCGGCGAGCGCCCGATCGGCATCGTGAATACGGCCGATGGCGGTAAGTTCGGTGTTATCGAGCGTTTGCACGCCCAAAGAGACGCGTGTGACACCAACCTTGGCAAGCGCAGTGGCAAGCTCGGCGGTCAGCGACTCGGGATTGGCCTCGCAGGTAAACTCAACGGAGGCGCACCACGCACGAATACGACGCGCCAGCTCTACCAGGCGCTCCCCCGCCAGCGACGGCGTACCGCCGCCAACATAGACGGTGCGAATCTGGTCGAGGGCCCCAGCCTTGCCAAAAGCATCGAGGCGCGCGTACAACTGCTCAAAATAGGAATCGAGCGCGGCATCCAAATCACACGAAGCAAAGCTGCGCGAGTCGAAGTCGCAGTAGCGGCACTTTTGGGCACAGAACGGCACGTGCACGTACAGCGCGGTAACGGCCACCCTTAAGCCTCCAGCGGATGAGGAGGCACCGATTCGCCGGCGGCAAGGGCAGCCTCGCAGGCCACCACATCGCGCTCGATCTCATCGACCAGCGCCATAAACTCCTCGTAACTGGAACAGCGCACCACATGGGCACGCCAAGCGGCGGCATGGGGCATGCCTTTTAAGTACCAGCTTGCGTACGTACGGGCACGCGACATGAGCGGCAACAGCTCGTGCGTGAGCGTCAGGTGCTCGCGCAGGGCATCCAGGCGCTCGACCGAGCTACGTACCGGTACCGGCGCGCCATCGAGCGCAAGGGCGCGGGCATCGCCGAACACCCAGGGATTGCCATAGATACCGCGCGCGATGAACACGGCGCTGGCACCCGAGTTGCGCATATGCTCCGCGGCATCCTCGGCGCAGAACACATCGCCCGAACCGATCACGGGAATCTCGACGGCATCTGCGACCTCATCGACGACCGACCAATCGGCCTGGCCCGTGTAGAGTTGCGTAGCGCAACGACCATGCACGGCGACTGCGGCAGCCCCTGCGCCCTCAAGCATCTGGGCAAATGTCGCGGCATTGCGGTCCTCGGCATAAAAGCCCTTGCGAATCTTGACGGTCACGGGCACGTGCGCCGCGCCCACCGTGGCCTCGACGATCTTCTCCGCAAGGTCGGGCGTGCGCATGAGCGCCGAGCCCTCGCCCTTGGTAACGACCTTGCGGGCGGGGCATGCCATATTGATATCGATGAGCGACAGGCGATCGCCAACGCGCTCCTCGACGGCGGCGACGGCGCTCGCAAACTGATCAGGCTTGGAGCCAAAGAGTTGCACGCAAATCTGCTGCTCCTCGTCGGCCGGTAGTACCAGGCGCCAGGTCTTGTTGCTGGCATAGGCAAGGCCCGCCACGCTCACCATCTCGCTGTAGGCAAGGTTGGCACCGCGGCGGCGGCACATGATGCGGTAGGCAGGGTCGGTCACGCCCGCCATGGGAGCCATAAGGAACGGCTGCTCGGCATAGGCGCCCAGCAGCCGCTTGCTGTATTCGGAAAGCGCCATAGACCTACTCGTCCACCTTGAGGATCGCCATAAAGGCCTCCTGCGGGACCTCGACCGAGCCAATGGCCTTCATGCGCTTCTTGCCCTCTTTCTGCTTCTCGAGCAGTTTGCGCTTACGCGAGATATCGCCGCCGTAGCACTTGGCAAGCACATCCTTGCGACGCGCCTTGACGGTGGAGCGGGCAATGATCTTGTTGCCGATAGCACCCTGGATGGGCACCTCGAACAGCTGACGCGGGATGATCTCCTTAAGCTTGTCGCATAGGCCACGGGCCAGACCATAGGCCTTGTCCTTGTGGACGATAAACGACAGCGCGTCCACCTCGTCGCCCGAAAGCAAGATGTCGAGCTTCACAAGCTCGGATGGACGATACTCATTGAACTCGTAGTCCAGCGAGGCATAGCCCTTGGTACGGCTCTTGAGCTGGTCAAAGAAGTCTAAGATGAGCTCGGCAAGCGGCATATCGAAGCGCATCTCGACCGATTTGCTCGTCAGGTGGATCATGTCGGTCGTAACGCCGCGGTGCTCGATGGCGAGCTGCATGACGGCGCCCGTGTACTCAGGCGGGCAGATGATCTTTGCCTTGAGGTAGGGTTCCTCGATACGCTCGATGCGCGTGGCCTCGGGCAGGTCCTGCGGGCTGCGGACATCGATCATTTCGCCGTCGGTCTTGTAGACGTGATAGTCGACCGAGGGACTCGTGGCAATGAGGTCCAAGTTGAACTCGCGCTCCAGACGTTCCTTGACGACTTCCATGTGCAGCAGGCCCAGGAAGCCAACGCGGAAGCCAAAGCCGAGCGCCACCGAGGTCTCGGGCTCCCACACCAACGAGGGGTCGTTGACGTGCAGCTTATCGAGCGCGTCGCGCAGGTTCTCGTAGTCCTTGTTATCGATCGGGAACAGGCCCGTATAGACCATGGGCTTGGCCTCGCGGTAGCCGGGAAGCGGCTCGGGGCAGGGATTCGACGCCCACGTGAGGGTATCGCCCACGCGAACGGCCTCGGGGTCCTTCAGGCCCGTGACCACGTAGCCGACCTCGCCGACCGTCAGCGAGTCGACCGGGGTCTCGGCGGGACGCTTGACGCCCACGCCATCGACCAAAAAGTCGCCCTTTGCCTGCATCATGCGCAGGGTATCACCCTTTTTGATGGAGCCGTCAAAGATGCGCACCGTGGCGACGACGCCACGATACTCGTCGAAGTACGAATCCAGAATGAGTGCCTTGAGCGGCGCGTTCGCATCGCCCTTGGGCGGAGAGATCAAAAAGACAATGGACTCCAACAGATCGTGGATGCCCTCGCCGGTCTTGCCCGAGACGCACACGGCATCATCGGCAGGGATCGCCAGGTCATCCTCGATCTCGGTCTTAACCTCGTCGGGATGGGCCGAGGGCAGGTCGATCTTGTTGATGGCCGGCACAATGTCCAGATTGGCGTTCATGGCGAGCGTCGCGTTGGAGACGGTCTGTGCCTCGACGCCCTGCGTGGCGTCGACAACGAGCACCGCGCCCTCACAGGCTGCCAGCGAGCGCGAGACCTCATAGGTAAAGTCCACGTGGCCCGGCGTATCGATCAGATTGAACTGATACGTCTCGCCATCGTCGGCGTCATAGGACACGCGAACGGCATTGGACTTGATCGTGATGCCGCGCTCGCGCTCGATATCCATGGTGTCGAGCAGCTGCGACTCCATGTCGCGTTCGTCGACGGTATGGGTGAGCTCGAGGATGCGATCGCTGATCGTGGACTTGCCATGGTCGATGTGCGCAACGATTGAGAAGTTGCGGATGTGGGAAATGTCAATTGAAGTATTCATGCGGACTATCTTACCCGAGCGGTACAAAAAATGGAGCCTGTTCCATAAAACAGGCTCCATTTATGCGCGTAATCTGTGTGGTGTGAAATTTACAACTTAGGCGTTGATGCTGTTCACGAGCTTGGCAAGACCGGACTTGCGGTTGGAAGCCTGGTTCTTGTGGATAACATGCTTGGCGGCAGCCATGTCGAGACGCTTGGTGACGGTCTTGAGGGCAGCCTGGGCCTTCTCGGCGTCGCCCTCGGCGACGGCGGACTGGACGTGCTTGGTCAGCGTCTTGAGCTCGGACTTGACAGCCTTGTTACGCATGCGAGCTGCCTCATTGGTGCGGATACGCTTCTTCTGAGACTTGATGTTTGCCACTTCTGGAGTTCCTTTCGAGTTCCTTGCAAAAAATGTATGACACCTCTGAGACACGGTGAGGTCATGCAAGCGCCTACTATAGCACGCTCCCCCTCAAAGGGATAGAACGAATTTGTCAAATAGGCAGGTATCATCACGATTTTCTCAAGATGTTCGTAATCCAGAGCAAAAGCGCGGTCTGAGAATCGGCCGAACCCTTGAGCGCGAGCTCCACATCGACCGCGCCCTCGAGCGCAGCGACGAGCTCCGCCATCGAAAAGCGGCGTGCCCAGGTCAGATGATTTTTGACCTGCCAGGACTGGAGCTTGAGCGTTGCGGCCAGCTCACGACCCTGTCCGCGCGCATCGAGCGCCTTGGCGACGATTAGCTCGCGGATGCGGCCGCACAGCAATGTGTAAGTCCACACGTAGCTCTTGGCGGGCAGTAGATTGAAGAGCTCGAGCGAGCGTCGCATGTCACGGGCCGAGACCGCATTGAGAAAATCCCAGGGTTGAACCTCGGCCGTACGTACAATCCAGCGCTCAACGTCGGCAAGCTCAATCTGGGGCGCCTCGACCATCTGGGCAAGCTTAGCCAAGTCGTTATCGAGCATGCGAGTGTTTTCACCCGAACGCGAGACGAGTTCCTCGGCGGCCGCCGTCGAAATCGACTTGCCGTGCTGCGTCGCCATCTGTTGCACGCGGCGCGGTAGTTCCCAGCGCTTGGTGCCGGAGCAATCGATCACGGCCTTCTTGTCGATCTTGGCGATCGCCTTATACAGGCGCGTGTTCTTGGCAAGCGAGTCGGCGATGATGAGGCAGACCGTTGTGGGGCTGGGACTCGCCAGATACTCAACGAGCGGCTCCGAGACCGCCTTGGCGAGCTTTGAGCAGCCGTAAAGGATTACCAGGCGAAACTCGCTGCCCATCGGAAAGGTGTTAAGCGATCCGATAATGGACTCGATATCGGGGTCCTTGGTCATGTCGCGCTCGTCGAGGTTGAACTCGACCATACCCGACTTTTCCAGACGCGCTTTCATACGCGAGACGGCGTGATCGCGCTTGACTCCGTCGGTACCGACAATCAGATATGCCGGCAGCAGACCGGTTTCGGACATTGCGCTCCCCTCCCGCAGGCCTTCGTATTCGTTCCGTGCCATTCTAGCCCAGGGGCCCACCACACGCCAACGACGTCGTCACGATCGCTGGCATCGCATCGCAAAGCCATTCGCAGTCGGCGTGACGGTAATGTCGCCGTGTTCGATGGTGCACGTGAACACGCCGCCCGCTTCCTTAACGGCATCGATGCAGGCATCGGACGGATGGCCGTATCGATTCCCTTCGCCCGCGCTCGCAAGGGAAAGCTCGGGCTTCAAGACGTCCAGCAACTCACCATCGACTGAAACCTTGGAGCCGTGATGCCCAAGTTTAAGCACATCGATATCCCCCACCTCATGCACGAATTCCCGTTCTTGGTCGAGCTCGGCATCGCCGGTGAGGAGTATGCGCAGGCCCTTGCCTTCCTGAACATATGAGAGCAGCAGGACAAGCGAGTCCTCATTTCCCTCGCCATCAACGGACTCGAATGGCCACATCACGCGGGCGCAAAATAAGCCGATATCGACCGTATCCCCACGGCGCACCTGCCGATACTCCACGCCTGGTCGGTTCAATACCCCGGCAGGAGCATCCTCCAGCGCATCCGCCGCCACGGCAATCGTTCCAACCGAAAACTGTTCGAGCACGGCAGGCAGACCACCCCAGTGATCCTCATCCCAATGCGTCACAAAGACGGCATCGATATGGTGCACGTTATTGCGAACCAACGCCGCCACCACGCGCTCGTCGAGCCCGCAGTCGACGAGTGCTACTGCGCCGCCCTGGCGGATAAGAATCGCATCGGCCTGGCCCACATCGAGCACCGTCACCGAAGGCGGAGCGAATCGATCCCAGTAGGCGTACGGAATCGCAGCCAAGAGCACCAGGCATGCAAGCCCCACCGCCATAGGACGTGCACGGGGACGCGGCCACCAGACCAGCAGAACCGCCAGCAAACACGGCACTAGGTAAATCCACATGCTATCGGGCGGCACGCTCACGGATGCACCCGGCACGGCGGCAAACAGCTGCTCGAAGAACAGCGCGCAACGGGAGGCAATCATGGGCACAACGAGCGCCCAAGTCCGCAACGGTGCCACGAGCGAAAAGGGAACCAGCACGATCGACACGGCAAGCAGTACGCTCACCACCGGACCGATGACCGCATTTGCCAGCGGAGCAATGAGCGAGAACGTACCGAAGGCAGGAATGGTAATGGGAAGTGTCGCCAGTTGCGAGCACAGCGTGACGGAAAGCATGCTGGCAACGCCCGATGGCACACCCAGCTCGCCCAAAGCGTAGGTCGCATAGGGGCAAAAGCACAGAATGGCTAAGACGCTGGCACATGAAAGCTGAAAGCCCATCTCGAACAGCACCGTCGGCCGCAGTAGAACAAAGATGGACATGGTAACAAAGAGTGCCGAAAGGCCGTGCCGGCGACGCCCCGCGCCGTTTACGACAAGCATCGCGAATACCATGCAGCACGCGCGCACGGCCGAGGGAGACGCGCCCGTAAAGGCAGCGTAGCCCACAAGCGTTATCGCCAGTATCGCCCGCTGAAGACCACGTGAGCACCGAGTCTTTTGCAATAAACCCTCGATTACAAACCCCACGATAGCCAAATGGCTGCCCGAGACGGCGATAAGATGCGCCGTTCCCGTTACCGAAAACCAGTCGCCCGCCGGCTGGGCGCGTAGCTCGGCCGAACGACCGCAGACGACACCGGCTATGAGCGCACGCGCCGGGTCGGTCGCAGGCGAGATGGACGCTAGCAGCCCATTTCGCAGCCGAAGCAGCGGCCCCGGAAAGCCCTCATCGACCGACACAACTCGAACGGCTTGAACCTTGCGCACCTCGCCTCGGAGCACGCGCGATCGTCCATATGGATCGTTCTCAAAACGTGAAACGCGACCGATAACACGCACGTGCGCCCCGACCTTGAGCTCGCGGTCAAACGATAGACGAACCGTTGCCAAGTTCTTACCGTCCGCGCGTGCCTCGCAGGTATAGGAATACACGTCGTCGTTTATGGATGGATCACCCTGCACGACAAACTCGAGGTTGCTTGCCGCTCGACCGTCGAGCGCCTTCGAGGCGCCTAGCGTGCCCACAGCCCACCACGCCGAGACGACCGCTCCCGCCACGAGACCGACGGACGCGGCATACAGCCACCGCCTCCAAGGGGCAAGCCGCGCACAAGATTGAGCCAGCACAACGAAGACCGCCGCCGCAACGGGAATGGCCCATAGCAGCCCGACCGCCGGCGCCTGCTCCCTAAGCAGCGCATCAGCGGCCACGTTGAGCACCAAGGCGCAGCTCATGCACATGCCGGCACACAGGGCCATCGTCCACGGCATCAGGGGCCGCGGAGGCATCACATGTTCGCGCTCGGTCGCACTCATACGCAGATGCAATCTTTGATTTTGGCAAGCTTCTTCTCGCCGATTCCCGACACACGCATCAGATCGTCAACCGAGGCAAAAGCACCGTTCTTTGTCCGCTCATCGATAATCGACTGGGCCATGGAGGGACCGATGCCCGAGAGCGTCTGTAGCTCTGCCGCGCTTGCCGTATTGATATTTACTAGGCCTGTTGCGCCACTCACGCCCGATGATGCGGAAGCCCCACCATCAACACCGGCTTCCGCAATGGACGCCTGCTGCTCCCCTACCGTTGGAACGTGAATCTTCTGTCCATCGACGACCTTAGATGCCCGATTGAGCCCCGTAACGTCTGCCTCGGGCGCCAGCCCGCCGGCGGCATCAATCGCCTGAGCCACCCGCGCGCCGTCCTTGAGACGATATACACCGGGCGACACAACGGCGCCATCGACATCGACATAGACCTCTGCCGCGGCAGAAGCCTTAGTCGAAGAACCTTCGGATGTCTTTCCGCTCGAGGCATCACCGGATCCCGGCTCCACCAACGAGCCCGAACCGTCAGTGTGCTCAAACGACACGTCGCCGGCACCGCCGCCAAGGTTCGCCATCGCCAGTCCACTCGCCATCGCAATGACGACCAGCATCGCCATCACCACTGCCTTATGACCGAGCAGCTTGTCCGCCAAGCGGTCCATCCGTTTGACCCGTTCGTGTTGTTCGCGCTGCGCCATAGCAAAACCTCCCAACAACATCGTGTCAGGAAAGGAGTTCCGCAACAGCCACGCCCCAAAACCGGTTTTCTCGGTCAAACCAAAAGCTGACCAAAACCTTGCACAAATCTGTCCATTTATTCAGGCACACGTCAGCAAATGAACACTTAGCCGCAAAATGCCCAGATAGCAAAAGACCGACGATGCAAGCGCATCGTCGGTCTATGCACAAATTTACTCGTGATCTTGGTAAATCTCACGCGGAGCAAGCTCCGAATGTTTGCGTTTTAAGGTCTTAGGGGCCTTATACGTGTTGCTTTCGAAGTCGATGTACTCGGTCTGCTTGAGTAGGCGCTCGATCATCTCCTCGTGATCGAACAACTCCCAGGCCTCATGCACGGCATCGAGTTTAGCGTGCGTCTCGGGACGACGCGGCATAAACAGCGTGCAGCAGTCGGGAGCGGCCTCAGTCGAGATATCGAACGTACCGATCTCCTCGGCGCGCGCGATGATCTCCTGCTTGTCCGAACCGATGAGCGGACGGAACACGGGGATCTTCACGGCCTCGTTAACGGCCATGATGTTCTCAAGCGTTTGGGAGGCAACCTGCCCAAGCGATTCACCCGTAACGATGGCCTTGGCGCCCTCGATGTGTGCAATGCGCTCGGCAACCGAATACATAATGCGGCGATACATGATCACGCGCAGGTTGCTGGGACAGGTGACCGAAATCTCACGCTGACAGTCGCCAAACGGCACAACGTACAGGCGGCCGATCTGGACACCCGGCTCAAGCGCACGGATGATGTCCTGCACCAAATACTCGCTCGTATCGGGCGTCTGCGGACGACCGGAGAAATGTACCGGCACGCACACCGCACCGCGACGCGCGAGCATCCAAGTCGCCACCGGAGAATCGATACCCGACGACAGCAGCGTCACGACCTTGCCGGCAGAACCCACCGGCAGACCGCCCACGCCGCGCTCGGAGCGCGCGTACACATAAACGCTACCCTGAACCACAAGTACATGCACCATGGCATCGGGGTCGTGCATTTGAACCTTTTTATCGGGGAAGGCCTCGCACAGCACCTCGCCCACCTGACGATTGATATCAATCGAGGTGAGCTCATAGTCAGTATTGGAGCGCTTGGCGTGCACCTTAAACGAATCGAAAGGACCAAACTCGCGCAGCGCCTTGACGGCGGCGGCACAGTACTCCTGCGGGTCGCGGTTAGTGTGATACGCCAAAGACACACGAGCAACGCCGGGAACGGTGCGAATGACACGCGCCGCCTCATCGGCCTGATGCTCGTTAAAGGTCACGAGGATATAACCGGAAATTCGAGACACGGCATTCACGGAAAAGGCGGCCAAGGCCGCCTTGATGTTATCCATGAGGATATGCTCAAAATGTGCGCGGTTCTTGCCCTTCAGTCCAACCTCGTGATAGTGGACCAGACAGACGCGAGCTGCCATTTAGGCTTCAGCAACCTTGTGGCCGAGCGCCTTCTCGTAACGGGCCTCGTCGTAAGAGATGTCGCCATCGACAATCTCGTCCATAGCCATCGAGATGGTATCGGCACCGGAAAGCCCGATGGTGATGTCATCGACATCCTGGACGGCAAGCACGCGGTTGTGCTGGCCACGCAGCATGCTATTGATGTCGCAGGCGCGCTTGGAGGCAAGCGAAGCGAGCAGGAAGCGGTTGTGATCGGTCTTCTCCAGAAGATCGTCAATGCAAGGCTTTACAACGGACACGGACCTCAGATCCTTTCATGCATATCGAGAACGCGAACGAGCTCATCGGTCGCGCGGTCGAGATCGTCATTTACCACGACGTCGTCGTAGCGGTCGGCAAGGGCAAGCTCATCGGCGGCGTTTGCCATACGCAGCTCAATCGTCTCGGGCGTCTCGGTACCGCGACCGACTAGACGCTCGCGGAGTACCTCAAGCGAAGGCGGCTTGATAAAGATCAGCACGGCCTCGGGGAAACGCTCCTTCACCTGCAGGGCACCCTGGACATCGATCTCCAAGATGAGAGACGAACCAGAGGCGAGCTTGGACTGAACCTCGCTCACCAACGTGCCGTAGCAGTTACCGTGGACCTCGGCCCACTCAACAAACTCACCGTTTGCCACGCGGCGGTCGAACTCCTCACGCGTCAGGAAAAAGTAATTGACGCCGTCGACCTCACCTTTGCGTGGTGCTCGCGTGGTAGCCGAAACCGTCAGGCCCAGGTTCGAGCGGAGCTCGCGCACACGAGTGACGAGCGTGCCCTTGCCTGCGCCTGACGGTCCAGAAATCACAAAGAGCTTGGAATCCTGAGCGCCCACTTATTTGGTCAGCTGCTCGAGGAGCTGCTCGCGCTGACGGACGCCGAGGCCCTGGACGCGACGGGTAGCGGAGATACCGAGCTCCTCCATGATCTTGGCGGCCTTGGCCTTGCCATAACCAGGAAGAGACTCGATGAGGGTGGAAACCTTCATGCGGGAAGCGATGGGGTCATCGGAGTTGAGCACAGACTCGAGGGACTTCTCGCCCTTCTTGATCTGCTCGCGAAGCTCAGCGCGGGCGTGACGTGCGGCAGCAGCCTTCTCAAGAGCCTGCTTGCGCTGCTCATCGGTAAGCTGAGGGAGTGCCATTCGTACCTCCAAAAAGTTGGGTTATATCTGATTCAATAGTTGGCATTTTAGCACGTAGAACGTACAAAATGCCCAATCGCGGCTCCATAGGTTAGACGATACCCGCAAAAAGTGCAATATACTGCGCCCAAAGTTAAGCCCCTGACCTGCGATTCCACACAAAGGATGGGAAAGTTTACGCAGGCACAGGGGCTATTTTGTGCTAATGAGACCCAAAAGTGGTGACTTAGGGGAATCTTTTAGGCGACGTTTTCGACCAGCTCAGCGACAATAGCGTCAAAGGCGGCAACCGGATCGTCGGCGCCGGTGATGGGACGGCCCACCACAATGTGGCTTGCGCCACGCTCGATAGCCTGGGAAGGCGTCGCCACGCGGGACTGGTCACCAAGGGCGGCACCCACCGGACGCACACCCGGAGTCACGATGAGGGCATCGGGGCCCAGCAGCTCACGCATGTCGTGAGCCTCCATCGGCGAGCACACGATACCGTCGATGCCGTTGGCCTGAGCGAGCTTTGCCAGGCGGGCGGCCTCCTCGGCCACGGGCGACTCGACGCCGATCTCGCTCAAGGCATCCTGGTTCATGCTCGTGAGCACGGTGATGGCGACGAGCTTGGCGCGGTCCTCGCGCGCCTCCTCGGCGCCCTCGCGGCAGGCAGCGAGCATGGCGCCCGAACCCAAGCCGTGGACCGAAAGCAGATCGGCACCGGCAAGCGAGGCCGAGCGGGCGGCACCGCGAACCTGATGCGGAATATCATGGAACTTAAGGTCAAGGAAGACCTTAAAGCCCAGGTCCTTAAAGGTCTTGA
>CATZKS010000035.1 GCA_958421035.1 uncultured Collinsella sp.
ACTGCGGGAATGGCCTATTTGCTCAATGTGTTCGGCTGAGATCGGAAATCAACCTGCTGATTCAACCTAATAGGCGGATATCTGGTTACTACCAGTTGACCCCTTGGTAACGGGTGGGCCCACTGCGCGGAATGTACCGAACACCCCCCGTTTGATGCGTTCGCCCATGCTGCAGGGCGTGCGTCCGCGACGCTTCCGCATGTCGGAGGGAAGGAGTCCAGGTGCGTAGGAATTCCATTTTTACGAAACGGTGGGTGAAGGGAAGCGTGGTCCTCGTCGCCACTGCGGCGACGCTCGTGTTTGCCAATCCCCAGCAGGCGATTGCCACGCCACTCAAGGGCGTCGACTCAGCTACCGTGTCTCAGTCTGCCTCGAACGTCGTCGACATCGATTTCGCTGACGGCATCAAGGGCCGTATTACGTTCCTCGAGGACGGTATTTTCCGCTATAACGTCGACCCCAAGGGTGAGTTTTCCGAGTACGCCACGCCGCGCAGTAAGTCCCACACGGCTAAGATCCAGGCTCAGCCCGATACTTCGGACGCCTACAGCAAGCCGAGTGCGACGGTTGCCGACAAGGGCGACGCTATCGAGATCACCGGCGGAAAGGCGACCGTGATCCTGGACAAGGCGACTGGCAAGATGAGTATCAAGTCAGGCGACCGTGGCGTGGTTTCTGAGTCCGCGCCCCTCGACCTTGATAAGAAGGGTACCGTCCAGACGCTCGCCAAGGAGAAGTCCGAGAACTTCTTTGGCGGCGGCACCCAGAACGGCCGCTTCCTGCACACCAACCAGACCATCGCCATCTCCAACACTAACAACTGGACCGATGGCGGCGTTGCCTCGCCCAACCCGTTCTATTGGACGAGCGACGGCTACGGTGTGCTCCGAAACACGTTTGCAGAGGGTTCCTACGACTTCGGTTCCACGGACTCATCGACGGTCACGACTTTGCACAACGAGAATGAGTTTGATGCCTATTACTTCGTGGCGACCAACGAGGGCGCCTCGAACGTGGCAACCGAGATGCTGCAGGACTACTACAAGGTGACCGGCAATCCGGTGCTGCTGCCCGAGTACGGTTTCTACCTGGGTCATCTTAATGCCTATAACCGTGATGGCTGGTCAACGACCTCGGGTCAGAAGAAGTGGGAGACCAAGGGCAGCAAGTCCTCGAGTGAGAAGGGCGACGTTAAATACGAGTCCGGCATGTCGACGGGCTACAAGCTCGACGGCACGCTTGCGGCCGAGACGCTCAACGGTGAGGGCCCTACGGTTGATACCGAGAACATGAAGGCGACCGATTTCGACCGCCAGTTCTCCGCCCGGCAGGTTATCGATGACTACGAGGACAACGACATGCCGCTCGGCTGGTTCCTGCCGAACGACGGTTACGGTGCTGGCTACGGCCAGAACGGTTACTACAAGACCGGCGGCGTCAACTCCGACGGAACGAGTTCTGCCGAGCGCCTCAACGCCGTGCGCGCCAACGTCGACAATCTTAAGAAGTTCACCGAGTATGCCAACTCCAAGGGCGTGAGCACCGGTCTCTGGACCCAGTCGAACCTCGAGCCCGATAGCAACTCCGAGACCCCGTGGCATCTGCTGCGCGATTTCGATTCTGAGGTCAAGACTGGTGGCATCACCACGCTCAAGACCGACGTCGCTTGGGTCGGCTCCGGCTACTCCTTTGGCCTCAACGGCATCAAGACGGCCTATGACACCGTGACCACCGGCGCCAACAAGCGCCCCAACATCATCACGCTTGACGGCTGGGCCGGCACGCAGCGCTTTGGCGGCATCTGGACCGGCGACCAGTACGGCGGTAACTGGGAGTACATTCGCTTCCATATCCCCACGTATATCGGCCAGAGCCTCTCGGGCAACCCCAACATCGGCTCCGATATGGACGGCATCTTTGGTGGCGATCCCATCATCTCCGCTCGCGACTACCAGTGGAAGACATTCACGCCCTCTATGCTTGACATGGACGGTTGGGGCACCTACCGCAAGTCGCCCATGACGCACGGCGATCCCTATACGGGCATCTCGCGCTTCTATCTCAAGCTCAAAGCACAACTCATGCCCTATATCTACACGAGCGCGGCCTCGGCGGCCAACATCGACACGGGCAACGGCGATACCGGCCTTCCCATGATCCGCGCCATGCTGCTTTCCGACAACTCCGAGTACGCCGCAAGCACCTCGACGCAGTACCAGTACATGTTCGGTGAGAACTTCCTGGTGGCACCGGTGTATCAGGATACCCAGGCAGATGAGAACGGCAACGATGTCCGCAACGGTATCTACCTGCCCAACTACGGTACCGACGAGAATCCCACCATCTGGATTGACTACTTCTCGGGCAAGCAGTACCGCGGCGGTCAGGTCCTCAACAACTACGAGGCTCCGCTTTGGAAGCTGCCATTCTTTGTTAAGGCAAACGCCATCGTGCCGATGTACGCCGAGAACAACAACCCCGAGGCCGTGACCGAGACCAACACCAAGGGCACCAATCGCAGCCAGCGTATCGTCGAGTTCTTCGCCACCGAGGGTGAGGGCAGCTTTACGCAGTACGAGGATGACGGCTCCTCCATCGAGAACAACACGACCGAGGACGATTCCTACGGCACAATCGACAATATTTCCTACGGTGAGCATGTGAGCACCGTCTATAAGTCGAGCGTGGTGGGCGGCACGGCGACCTTTACCGCCGAGGCATCGCAGGGCGGCTACAGCGGCTACGACTCCAACCGCACCACGACCTTTGTGGCCAACGTCTCCGCCAAGCCCACGAGCGTCTCCGCCAAGAACGGCGGATCCGCGCTCAACGTGGTTGAGGTCGACTCGCAGGAGGCCTTTGACGCCGCGACCCCCGAGGCCGGCCAGGCGGTCTACTTCTACAACGAGACCCCCAACCTCAACCACTACGGTAGCGACGCAGGCAGCACCGAGGCCGAGCAGGGCGAGAGCTTCAACAACACCAAGATCACCACGAATCCCAAGGTCTACGTCAAGTTCGCGAAGACCGATGTCGCCACGGCAGCGCAGACGCTCGAACTGGGCGATTTCGTGAACGCCGATGCCACGCTCGCGGCCGACCGCTTCAACGAGAACCTCTCCGCACCCGCGAACTTTGCTGCCCCCGAGGACGCCACGACCCCTACGAGCATTAAGCTCACTTGGGGGAAGGTCGATGGTGCTACCTCCTACGACCTTAAGGTCGACGGCACTGTGTTCGCCGTGGGCGATGCGGCAGAATTCACGCATACCGATCTTGCCTACAACAGCAAGCATACCTACCAGATTCGTTCGCGCAACGCCGATGGCTACTCCGCATGGAGCGACGTGCTTGAGGCGAACTCTGCGCTCGACCCGTGGCGGAACGTGCCTGAGGCCGAGGAAATCACTTGGGAGGGCTCGCTCTACGGTAGCCATAAGGCCGAACTCGCCTTCGACCATGAGTTCCAGTCGGGCGACGGCGGTTTCCACTCCGGTGGCAACGATCTGGGCAAGGCGCTTACCGTTGACTACGGTCGCGCTTACAAGCTCGACAAGCTCGAGTACTATCCGCGCGATGATGCCGGTAACGGCACTGTGACCAAGATGCGCATCGAGACGAGCCTCGACGGCGTGCATTGGACGACGCAGGAGGTCGACTGGGATCGCTCCGCCGCTTGCAAGACGGTGGCGTTCGACGGCTCCGTGGCCGCGCGCTACGTGCGTATGACGCCGCTCGCGTCCGTGGGCAACTTCTTCTCCGCCTCCGAGATCGCCATCTACAAGACCGACGGCACGGACGGCTTCGCTGTGGGCTCCAACCTCAACAAGGCCACGGTCTCCGACGGCGACTACTCCAACATGAAGAATTACCTGGGTCTTGAGAACCGCGAGCCCGACACCTCGACGTTCGACTCCCAGATCCGCGCCCACTTCGCCGACCTCAACGGCAACGGCGTCTACGACGTGTACGACTACTCCTTCACCATGGCGGCGCTCGACGGCGGCACCAAGCAAAAGGGCAAGGCTGCTGGCACCCTCGCGGTGATCCCGAGCAAGATGGAGGTCGAGGCCGGCGACGAGATCACGGTCGACGTCTACGCCACCGACGCCGAGAACATCAACGCGCTCGGTGCGCTCGTCAACTTCAACAGCGACCAGTTTGAGTATGTCTCCGAGAGCATCGCGCAGGATGCGTCGACGGCGGGCATGGAGAACCTCTCGCGCGAGAAAGTGCAGTTCACGGATGGCCACCAGACCATCAACCTGGCCTTCGCCAACCGCGGCGACGCCAAGCTCTTCAACAGTACTGGTGTGGTCGCGAGCTTCAAACTCAAGGCTAAGACGGCCGGCAAGGTCGAGCTGCCCTCGACGTCTTGGCTCGTCGGCCCGGCGTGCGACGCGCTCGAGTTCGTGAGTGATGGCACCGTGACGATGCCCAGTGTCCCGCAGCCCACCAAGTCCGAGTACGGCCGCGACGCCTTTGACATCACGATGACCAACGACGAGCTCCCCACCGACGACGGCACCAACGTCGAGAAGCTCATCCAGCAGAAGAGCTATGACGGACTGTTCGACAACAATGAGGGCGGCAACGACTTCGAGTTCCTGTGGAACTATGGGCCCAACTGGATCGACGGCAAGATGCCGACCTACGTCAAGCTGCCCGCCACGATGACGTTCGCCTTCAAGACGCCGTCGAAACTCGATAGCGTCGAGGTCGTTAACCGCAACGGTGGCAACGGCACCGTGCAGAAGATTAAGTCCGTCGTGACGTTCGAGGACGGCTCGACCCAGGAGTTCTCGGGCGGAAGCTTTGATTCCTATCAGGCTCGCTACGCCTTTGGCCTCTCTGCCGAGAACAAGGGCAAGAAGGCGACCAAGGTCGAGATCACGCCGCTTGAGGCATCGGGTGACCAGATGCTCACGCTGCGCGAGATCAACTTCAACTACACACAGGGTGTCGAGGCCATCGAGGGTGTCGAACTGGGCAAGAACCAGACCGAGTTCTTCGAGGGCGATGTGACGCTCGTCGACGCCAAGGCCACGCCCGAGAACGCCGGCTACCCCTATGTGACGGTCGAGAGCTCCGATCCTTCTGTGGTGAGCGTCTCCGCTGTCCAGGCCGGCGATAGCGTGAGCTACTACCTGCGCGCCAACAAGGCCGGCAAGGCAACGATCACGGTGGCGTCGGTGCTCGATCCCTCCAAGACCGCATCCTATGAGGTCGAGGTCAAGGCTGGTGTCGACACCTCTGCGCTCATGGCAGCGCTTTCCAAGGCCGCGGGCTACAGCGAGTCCGTCTACACCAAGGATTCCTATGCAGCCCTCACCGCTGCGGTCGAGGCGGCTCAGAAGCTCCTCGATGGCGGCCAGGGCAGCTATAGCAAGAAGGATGTCGCAGACGCCACGGCCAAGATCGAGCAGGCAATCGACGGCCTCAAGATGCGCCCCGTCGATGAGAAGAGCCTCATCAACACGCCCGAGAACCGTGAGAACGTCAAGGTGACCGGCTTCTCGAGCGAGGCCGACTATGAGGGCAGCAACGCCGTCAACGCTCTTGACGGCGATGAGCAGACGCTCTGGCACAGCGACTATGCTAATAAGACCGGTATGCCCCAGCACCTGACCGTCGACCTGGGCCGCGACTACGATCTCACCGACGTCACGTTCCTGCCGCGCCAGGACGGCGGCACGAACGGCGATATCTTTGAGGCCGAGGTGCTGGTCTCCGACACTGCCGACGGTTATGAGATGGGCACCGCCACGTCGATGGGTACGTTTACCTTCGACAACGACGGCCGCGTGCTCACCGACCGTGGCGACTGGAAGCAGATGAGCTTTGGTGCCGCGCGCGGTCGCTACGTGACCGTCAAGGTGCTCCACGCCGGCGGTGGCAGCGTTGACGCCTACTGCAGCATGGCGGAGCTCAAGTTCTACGGTACGGCCGTTCCCAATCCGGTGGCGAAGGGCGACCTCACTGCCGCGATTGAAAAGGTTGATGCCGAGGTTGCAGCCGGCGACCTTAAGGCCAGCGACTACACCGAGGCTTCCTGGACCGCGTTCCAGAATGCCTTGGCGAGCGCCCGCGCCATCCTGAGCGACGAGAACGCCACGCAGGACGAGGTCGACCAGGCACTCAAGGCACTCGAGAGTGCTCGCGACGCGCTTGAGAAGACTCCGGTGACCCCGGTCGAGAACCCGACCAAGAAGCAGCTCAAGGCCTTGGTCAAGCAGGCGAAGGAGACTGACACCAAGGGAAAGACGGCCGAGTCTGTCAAGGCCCTGACGGATGCCATTACCTACGCCGAGGATGTTTTGGGTGATGAGAATGCTTCCGACGCCCAGCTCCAGGCGGCCTATGACCAGCTCAAGCTGGCCATCGAGGGCCTTAAGGATGCCGACTCCGGCAACCAGGGCGGCTCGGGCAACCAGGGTTCCGGCAACGGCTCGAACGGCGGCGGCCAGGCGGGCAAGCCCGCAGGCGACAAGGCCCAGAGCGGCAAAAAGAACGGTTCGGCGATCCCCAATACTGGCGACCAAACGGCGGCAACCGTCGCGACCATCGGTGGCCTTGGAGCCATCATCGCCGCGATCGGTGCCTTCTTCCACCGTCGTAATAAGGCTGAGTAGTCCCAGCGACAACTAAGCAAACGTGCCCGCCGCTCCGTCAAGGACGGCGGGCATTGCTTTATTATTTCAGCCAACGTACGTCATGGCAATCCCCGGTAGGTCGAAGGTGCTCTGCGGCGGCCCGGTGTTTTCATCTGAACGACTTTGCGTAGCAACCGGAGTGAAGATGAAAACACCGGGCCGCCGCAGAGCACCCACAGACCGCAGGGACGGGAGAAGCTATACTACTCTCAGTAGTTAAGGGTCGCGGATCCGCCGCGTCACCGCTCTCAACGGGAGGTCTTTGTTTATGGCAGATCAGAAGCCGGTTGTCGGGATCATCATGGGCTCCAAGTCCGACCTGGGCGTTATGGAAGGTTGCACCGCCGAGCTCGAGGCACTGGGCGTGCCCTATGAGCTCGTGATTGCAAGCGCGCACCGCACGCCGGCGAAGGTCCATGAGTGGGCCTCGACTGCTGCCGACCGCGGCATCAAGGTAATTATCGCTGCCGCCGGCAAGGCTGCTCACCTGGGCGGTGTCGTGGCTGCGTTTACGCCGCTGCCGGTCATCGGCGTGCCTATGAAGACGAGTGACCTGGGCGGTATGGATTCGCTGCTGTCGATGGTGCAGATGCCTTCGGGCGTGCCCGTGGCCTGCGTTGCCATCAACGGCGCCAAGAACGCCGCCATCTACGCCACGCAGATTCTAGGCGCTTGCGACCCCGAGTACCGCAAGGTTATCGAGAAGATGAAGCAGGAGATGGCCGACGCCTAGGCGTTCTGCCGTTTCACCGCAGTATAAGGAGAGCCATGTCCGACTATCAGGGAAAACGATTCAAGGCTTCTCAGATTCCCGATCCGTCGAAGCCGGGTGCTGCCCATGCGGCACAGCAGGGTCGGACATCCTCTCCTCAGCAGCCGCGCGCGCCGCGCCCCGTGACGCCGGCGACGCATCGTCGACAGGACGCGCCAGCCGCATATCGACCTTCATCTTATAGCAACGCTAAAAAGCCGCCCCGGTCTTCATCGCATGCCGCGCCGTCGGATTACACCGAGCCGCCGCGCAAAAAGCGCCGCTCCGTTATCCCCATCTTGCTCATCATTATTGGCATCGGCCTAATCGTTGCCGCTGCCGCCATCTTTATCAACGCCCAGATTGGCTACAAGCAGGCGAGCGAGTCGTATCAAAAGATCGAAAAACAATATGTGAGCGACAAGGACGCCAGCGGCGTGCCGATTATCGACTTCGATGCACTTGCCCAGACAAATCCCGAGGTTGTGGGTTGGATTTACGCGCCGGGAACCAACATCAACTATCCCGTGGTGCAGACCAACAACAACTCCAAATACCTCAACACGCTGTTTGACGGTACGGCTAACGCGTCCGGTGCCATCTTCTTGGATAGCGACGACACCGCGCCGGGCATGGTGGATCAGCAGACCACGATCTACGGCCACCATATGAACGATGGGTCGATGTTCAACGTGATTTCGGACACCACCGACCAAGCGACGTTCGATAGCATCGAGTACGTGTATTACATCACGCGCGATGCAACGTATAAGCTGCGTCCGCTGGCGACCAAGGTCGTTGAGGATACGTACTCCAAGGCGCGCGCGACCAACTTTGAGGGTGACGACGGGCTCAAGAACTACCTGTCCGAGATGCTTGACGGTGCCTCTGCCGTGGCGAGCGATGCCACCGATCGTGCCGCCTCGGCAACCAAGGTCGTAACGCTTGTGACCTGTCGTTCGTTATCGCTGAGCAACACGCGTGCCGTCATGGTGCTCACGCCGGTCGAGGAATAGATTATCCAGGGGTAGCTAAAAGAGCTCCGTCCCAAATTAGCTACTCGACTACGTTAAGGGAGAAATGATGCTCGAGAATGGCAAAACGATGCCTTCGGTTGATGCTTGGCTGCGCGAGGCCAAGGCCGATGCTTCGGCGGCAGGCTGTGGGATGTATCTGACGCATAACGGCGTGGTGCGCGCGACGCCCAAGTCCGAGGTCCGCGGGATCGAAACCGATGGCGTAGCTCCCGGACGCAGGGTGGGCGGCATGGTGTTCGGCTTCGATGCTCAGAAAGTGCAGGCTGCTATCGAGGCCACGCGCGCGATGCCGGGTATCGGCTATGTGCGCGTGTGGCTGGCAAGCGGCGAGCTTGCCGTAGGTGACGACATCATGCTCGTGCTCATCGGCGGGGACATTCGCCCGCACGTGGTCGATGCGCTGCAGGCGCTCGTCGGCACCATCAAGAATGAATGCGTGAGTGAGGTCGAGCGCGAGGTGTAGAGGCTTGCGTCGATAGAAGGCGGCTTATAAAAATGCCCGCCGGTACGTGTGATACCGGCGGGCATTTTGCGTTTTGGGCGCGGTTGGCGCTACACGCGCGTCGCATCCTTGGGGCTCATGGTCATGCTCTGGAAGCGATTCTCCATAAAGTCATTATCGAAGTACTTGCCGTAGAACTGCGCAACGGGAATATCCGGTTCCGTGCCGTTGACGCGCTGGTACCAGTAGTCGAGCGACTGCAGCGTCATGACGCCATCGACCAGCATAATGATGGTGAAGATGACGGTAGCCGAGTAGCGGCTCTTCCACGGAATCATGTTGATGAGCTTGAGCAGCCTCGGCAGCAGCAGCTTGATCCAGATGAGTCCGCCCAGGCCCCACAGGCAGGCAAAGCCTGTGCAGGTACGTCCGCCCGTAAGGACGGCGAGCGGATCGGGCATGCCAAAGAGCTTCATATGCGAGTAGCTCCACGAGACCACGCCAAATGAGGTTTGCATAAACCAGCCCACGAACACCTCAAAGCTTGCACCGAGCAGTGCGCTCACCAAAAAGATAATGATGGGGTTCTTTTTGTAGAAGCGGTTGAGCACCATGGTCATGAGTACGGCGCCAAATCCGTAGATGGGGCTGAAGGGGCCAAACAGCATGCCGGCGCGGTTCTGGTAGACGCCCGGGTCGTCGACCGTCATGTGCCAGATGTCCTCGGCGATCAGGCCGAGTATACAGCAGACAAAGAATACCCAGAACAGGTTGAAGTAGTTGAGCTTGATGTAGCCTTCGCCGGTTTCATCGCGCCCGAGCATGCCCTCGGCTGCGGCGTCGCGATCGAGCATCTCCTGCAGGCGGCGCTGCAGCTCGCGCTCCTGGCGCAGCGTGGGGTCGACGGTGGCCGAAAGCGCGACGAGGATGCCGAGCTGGATGGCAGGGCGAAGCAAGAAGGGCCCGATGCCCTGAAGCATCACGTCAACCAAAAGCTCGACGACGGTGAATGCAATAAGGATGTAGGACAGGCGAGCGGCATTGCGGCGCTGGTTTTTGATAAGGTCCAGGCCAAAGATGATCAGGATGACGGCGCTTGCCGCAGAGAGCATGATGCCGGCGACGATAAGGCCGACCGCGACGAGCGTGTTGTCGCCGAGCTTGGCGGCGGCGTTGCCGTTGATGAGCGCGGTGATGACCTGCCACATAAAGGCGCCGACCGACGGGAGCGTGCCCACACCGGACAGGATGCATAGGACGGCGTACACCTTAATGATGAGGGGGATCTTCTTGACCTCCGTGGCGCTGGGGACGCTGGGGTCGAGTTCGTTTCGATCCATACATAACCTTTCTCGTTTTGCTGTAGGTACAAGGATACGCCGCCGACCTGCTAAAAGACAGGACAAACGACCCAGTTGCAGCAATGTAAGCCCTAGCGGTGGACGAGACGCGTCGCGACGGAAGCATGTGGGATCGTCGGCCCCGAGGCGGTTGCCCAATAAAATGTTTGGCTGCAAAACGGATTATAAGCTCGGTGGGCTTTTAAAAAGCGCTGTTCATGCGCGGGAGTGCTTGTCTTGCCGTGCGTATAATAGGGCAGGTAACGCCAAATAACGAGGCTCTGAGGGGATGCCATGTCTCAAGAAACCATCCACGCGGCCGAGCGCGCCGCGGGACAGGTGAAGACCATGTCGACGTATGATCCGGACTCCGACCAGCTGCATGAGGAATGCGGCATTTTTGGTGTGTGGGCACCCGATCGCGATGTGGCTCGACTGACGTACTTTGGTCTGCGCGCGCTGCAGCATCGCGGCCAGGAATCGGCGGGAATCGCCGTGGGTGATGGCGGCACGGTTATGGTTCGCAAAGACCTGGGACTGCTCGATCGCGTGTTCTCCAACGCCGACCTGTCGACGCTCTCCGGCCAGCTGGCCGTGGGCCACGTGCGCTATGGCACCGCCGGCGCCAAGAGCTGGGAAGCCTCTCAGCCGCACCTCTCCACCATCAACAGCGTCATTATCGCGCTCGCGCACAACGGTACTCTGGTCAACACCGACGAGCTGCGCCGCCAGCTGATCGAGCTGGGCGTGCCGTTCCTCTCCAATTCGGATTCCGAGGTCGCGACCAAGCTTATCGGCTACTTTACTCAGCGTACGGGCCACCTGCGCGAGGGCATTCGCAAGACCATGGAGCTCGTGCGCGGCGGCTACGCCATGACGCTCATCAACGAGCAGGCGCTCTACGCATTCCGCGATCCGCACGGCATTCGCCCGCTCGTGCTGGGCAAGCTGGTGGACGAGGGTTTGGACCAGGCCGATGCCGCATCCGTTTCGCAGCTGCCGTCGCAGGACGGCGCCGCGACGGTCGACTCCGCCGTCCATGTCACGCGCGCCGGCGGCTGGGTCGTTGCCTCCGAGACCTGCGCACTCGACATCGTGGGTGCCGAGTACGTCCGTGACGTCCGTCCCGGCGAGATCTTGCGCATCAGCGCCGAGGGTCTGGTATCCGAGCAGGGCGTGCCTGCAGCCGAAGAGCCCGCCAACTGCATCTTTGAGCAGGTCTACTTCGCCCGTCCCGACTCCATCATGAACGGCAAGAGCGTCTATGCCTGCCGTTACGACATGGGCCGTCAGCTGGCGCACGAGGAGCCCGTCGAGGCCGACCTGGTCATCGGCGTGCCCGACTCCGGCCTGCCGCCCGCGGAGGGGTATTCGCACGAGAGCGGTATTCCCTTTGGCGAGGGCCTCATCAAGAAC
Organism: uncultured Collinsella sp.; assembly: GCA_958421035.1. Lineage (GTDB taxonomy): Bacteria > Actinomycetota > Coriobacteriia > Coriobacteriales > Coriobacteriaceae > Collinsella. The sequence goes on from CATZKS010000035.1 coordinate 11,640, forward strand.
CGCTACGTGGGTCGTACGTTTATCGAGCCTACGCAGGAGTTGCGCGCCATGGGCGTGCGCATGAAACTCAACCCGCTGCGCGACAACATCGAGGGCAAGCGCCTGGTCGTCATCGACGACTCCATCGTGCGCGGCACCACCATGGTGCAGCTCGTCAAGATGCTGCGCAACGCTGGTGCCAAGGAGATTCACATCCGCATCAACTCGCCCGAGGTCATCTGGCCGTGCTTCTACGGCATCGATACCGACGTGCAGTCGCAGCTTATCAGCGCCAACAAGACGGTCGACGAAATTTGCGAGTATATCGGCGCCGATTCGCTGGCCTTCCTTTCGGTCGAGGGCCTGCTGAAGGTCATGCCCAAGGGCGGCTACTGCGATGCGTGCTTTACCGGCCGCTACCCCGTGGCGATTCCCGAGAGCTTTGGCCGCGATAAGTTTATGGAGGGCTTTAAGCCCCGCAACCTGGATAAGCCGCTGCACTTTGACGACGACGCCGTGGTCGAGAAATACGACGACCGCAGCTGGGAAGAGGAGCACGGCGAGGCCTAAAGCCTGCCATGTAGGGACAGGTTTATTCTGGTAGGTTTTACCTGCTGTTTTGTTGATATGACGGCGTGTGCTGTTATGGCACACGCCGAAATGAACGCAACTATGAGCACCGTTTGGCGCCCGCGCGGCGGACGGTAGTGGGAGAGGAAGGCTCAGATGAGCGACAGCAAGCATGTGACGTATGAGGATGCCGGCGTCGATACCGCTGAGGGCGGCCGCGCCGTCGACGCTATTAAGCAGATGGTCAAGGACACCAATCGCCCCGAGGTTATCGGCGGTATCGGTGGCTTTGGTGGCTTATTCTCGGCCGCCGCGCTTAAGGATATGGAAGACCCGATTCTGATTAGCGGTACCGACGGCGTGGGCACCAAGCTCGTGCTCGCCCAGATCATGGACCGTCACGAGACGGTGGGCCAGGACCTGGTCGCTATGTGCGTCAACGACATTCTGGCTTCGGGCGCCGAGCCGCTGTTTTTCCTGGACTACGTTGCCATCGGTCACATCGAGGCCGAGCACATGGCAAAGATCATCAAGGGCGTGGCCGATGGCTGCAAGCTCGCGGGCTGCGCGCTCGTGGGCGGCGAGATGGCCGAGCACCCCGGCGTCATGGCGCCTGCCGACTACGACCTCGCCGGCTTTACCGTGGGTGTCGTCGATCGTCCCAAGATGCTCGACCCCGCGAACGTCCGCCCCGGCGACGTGATTCTGGGCCTGCCTTCCACCGGTGTGCACTCCAACGGCTACTCGCTCGTGCGTAAGGTCATCGGCGTCGACGGTATTAAGCCGGGCACGCCCGAGGCCGCCGCTAAGGCCGAGGAGCTGAGCCGCCCGCTCGAGGAGCTTGGTGGTGCATCGCTGGCAGACGCTCTGCTGGCCCCCACGCGCATCTACGTCAAGCCGGTTCTTGAGCTGCTCCGCGGCGGCGCTCCGGTGCACGCCATCGCCCACATCACTGGCGGCGGTATTACCGAGAACCTCAACCGCGCGCTCGCCGACGACGTCGACGCCGTGGTCACCCGCAACGGTGCCGAGATGGGTTGGGACGTTCCGCCCGTCATCACCTATGTGTCGCGCCAGGCCGAGCTTGCGCCCAACGAGGCGTGCAAGACCTTCAACATGGGCGTTGGACTGTGCCTGATCGTCGCCCCCGAGGACGAGGCCGCGGTGACCGAGGCTCTGGTCGCGCTGGGCGAGAAGCCGTTCCGCGTGGGCGAGTGCGTCGAGGGCTCCGGTAAGGTCGTGTACTCCGATGAGCGCTAACGAGCAGATGGCTGCTGCCGAGGGCCTGGGCTTTGTGCCCTACACCCGTCCGACCGGCACCGATACGGCCGAGCCACTCAAGATCGGTGTGCTCATCAGCGGTTCGGGTACCAACCTGCAGGCGCTGATCGATCTGATCGCTGCCGGCAAGCTCAACGCTTCGATTGAGCTTGTGGTGTCGAGCCGTCCTTCGGCTAAGGGTTTGCAGCGCGCTGAGCGCGCGGGCATCCAGACGCTCACGCTGTCCAAGGATGTCTACGCCGACCCCATCGCCGCCGACGAGATCATCGCGCACGAGCTGCTCGAGCGCGGTTGCGAGTATGTGGTCATGGCCGGCTACATGCGCATGGTGCACACGCCGCTGCTGGCGGCGTTTCCCAACCGCGTGGTCAACTTGCATCCGGCGCTGCTGCCGAGCTTTACCGGTGCGCATGCGATTGACGATGCCTTTGCGCGCGGCGTCAAGGTAACTGGCGTGACCGTGCATTTTGCCAACGAGATCTACGACAACGGTCCTATCATCGCCCAGCGCGCGCTGGCTGTTGAGGAGGGCTGGGATGTCGACACGCTCGAGGGCCACATCCACGCGATTGAGCACGTGCTGTACCCCGAGGTCGTGCAAATGCTCGCCGACGGCCGCGTCCACGTGCTGGAGAGCGGCAAGGTCGCAATTGACGCGCCTCGCGGCTAGCGGTGCACAGTACAATTTAGCCGAGTAGTCAGGGTGGTCATTGGCGCCAAGGCGCGCGTGGCCACCTTTTGTTTTTGGGTAGTCACCTGCGACGGTCTTTAACGACTAGTCATTCAAGAATGTCGCAGGTGACTAGGCGAGAGAGGTGAGCGCATGGTGGATAACGAAGCGCTGTTTACGCCTGAGCTGGTGTTTTTTGATTGGGAGTGTGCAACGCCGGATGAGGTGTTCGCGCGGCTTGAGGGCGAGCTTGCCCCGCGCGGCTACATTGCGTCCGGTTGGCTCGACGCCGTTCGCACGCGCGAGGATGCCTATCCCACGGGTCTTGCCATGCCGGCGGCAAACATTGCCATTCCGCATACCGATCCGGGGTTTGTGGCCAAGCCCTATATCGCGGTGGTGAAGCCCGCCGCGTCCGTGACATTTAACGCTATGGCTGGCATGGGCGCTCCGGTGCCGGCGCAGATCGTCATCAATCTGGGTATTGCCGAGCCGGGCGGCCAGGTCGAGGCCCTGCAGGCGCTCATGAACATCTTTATGGACGCCGATGCCGCAGCCGACGTGCTCGGCCAGACCACGCCCCAGGGCATGGTCGACGCCATCCGCCGCCACTTCTAAGGTGGGGCTGAGTCGGCACTTGGGGACTGTCCCTAACTGCCGGCTGCCAGAGCTGTCCCCTTTGCACCAAAATGGTGCAGATTAATCTGTCCCCAATGCACCAAGCGTGCCGCGGGGGCTGCGTTGTGACACAATGGCGTTTGTTCGATTCGTTATGCGAAAGGCCAACTATGGCAAATAAGAAAAAGAACTCCGAGGCCGCGCCGACGCCCGAGCAGCAGGCCCGCGCTGCCTCCAGCTCTCGCAAGAAGCAGCGCAAGACGTACGTGTCTAAGACCGTCAAGATCGTTCTGGTGGTCATCGGCGTGCTGGCGATGCTGCTTTCCGTCTCGGCGATGGCGTGCTCCGGCCTTATGTCGCAGGCTGAGGACACCTCGGGCTACAAGCTGACCGGCGGTGTTGCTGCCACTATCAACGGCACCAACCTTACCGAGGACACCGTGACCAAGCAGATCATGAGCATGCGCACGTCCTACGGCTACACCAAGGATGAGGATTGGGCGCAGTATCTGGTTGACAACGACCTCACGCCCAAGAAGTACCGCAAGCAACTCATCGACTCCTACACGCAGCAGATTCTGCTTCAACAGGCACAGAAGGAGAACGGCGTGACGGTGTCGGATGAGGAGGTCGAGAAGGCTTGGAAGGACGCGTGCAAGAGCGCGGGCGGCGCCAAGGCCTTTAAGAAGACCCTCAAGACCTACGGCTATACCGAGGACACCTACAAGGACTCACTCAAGGAGAGTCTGGCGCAGCAGAAACTCAAGGATGCCGTCGCGCCCACGAGCAAGCCCAAGGACAGCGAGATTGTCGATTACATCAACGAAAACCTGTCCAGCTACAACGACGCCCGCCGCTCGTCGAACATCCTGATCAAGGTTGATTCCGACGCTTCCGACGAGGACAAGGCTGCCGCCAAGGCCAAGGCGCAGGAGTGTCTGGACAAGATCAACTCCGGCGAGCTGAGCTTTGAGGACGCCGTTGAGCAGTACTCCGAGGACACCGGTTCCAAGGAGAAGAAGGGCGATGTGGGCTGGGATAAGCTCACCACCTTCGTCGACAGCTACCAGACGGCGCTCGAGGGACTCAACAAGGGCGACGTGAGCGAAGTCGTCGAGTCGACCTATGGCTACCACATCATCAAGTGCACCGACTACTTCCATGTCGATAATCAGGTTGATGACATCAAGCAGGTACCCAAGGACATCAAGAAGTACGTCTCCAACGTGGTGAAGACGCAGGCGGCCAGCGCTGCATACAGCGAGTGGCTGGAGCAGTACAAGAAGGACGCCGACATTACCGTCAACCCCATGCCCAAGGACGTACCCTATAACGTGAGTCTGAAGGGCGTCACCAAGAGCTCGACCGACGATTTGTCGACGACTGAGTAATCATGGGGCGGTGCTCGCGCGAGTGCCGCCCACGCTATTAGAGAGGATTTGCAGATGACCAACGAAGAGCTGCAGAAGGAAATGATCGCGGCCATGAAGGCCAAGGACAAGGTTCGCCTGTCCATCATTCGCCAGGTCAAGGCCGAGGTGAAGAATATCGAGGTTAACGAGCGCCGCGATGTGACCGAGGAAGACGTCAACAACATGATCAAGCGTCTGATCAAGCAGACGAGCGAGACGCTGGAGATGTCCATCAAGGCCGGCACCGACCAGGAGCGTACCGACAACCTGACCGAGCAGGTCAAGATTCTGGAAAGCCTGCTGCCCGCGCAGGTTTCGGGCGAGGAGCTCGAGGCCCTGATCGAGCAGGTCATCGCCGAGCTGGGCGCCACGTCCAAGAAGCAGATGGGCCAGGTCATGGGTGCACTCGGCAAGGCCACCGGCGGCAACTTCGATAAGCCTGCTGCGGCAAAGATCGTCGGTGCAAAGCTTGCGTAAGGGCCGAGTGGTACATAGTTGATGTTGAGGGGGCGTGGCCGTCATGGTCGCGCCCCTTTTTGCTGGGCTGGGCGCTCATTGGGGACGGGCTTAAATGAGTGCCCAATGAGCAGGTACTCATTTAAGTCTGTCCCCAATGAGTGGGTGGAAGGTTGCGGGTTCTTTACGGGAATGTAGTGTGGGCTGCGGAAACGTGGTTCTTTCCGTACAATAGTGCAATTCGTGTAAGCGCAGGAAAGGGACATTCATGGCAGACATGATCGAGATCAAGCATCTCAACAAGTACTTTGGCGACCTGCATGTGCTCAAAGATATCAATCTCACCGTCAAGCGCGGCGAGAAGCTCGTAATGATCGGGCCTTCCGGTTCGGGTAAGTCGACGCTCATCCGTTGCGTCGATTATCTGGAGGAGCCCACGTCGGGCGAGGTCGTCATCGACGGTACGCCGCTCACCAAAAAGAATCACCTGGAGATGGCTCGCAAGTATAGTTCCATGGTGTTTCAGCAGTTCAACCTGTATCCCAACATGACGGTGCTCGGCAACCTGACGCTCGCGCCCATCAAGCTTCAAAAGAAGAGCAAGGAGGAGGCGACCGAGATCGCTGTTGCCGCGCTCAAGCGTGTTGGCATGGCGCATAAGGCCGGCGAGTATCCGCAGAATCTCTCGGGCGGTCAGCAGCAGCGCATCGCCATCGCCCGTGCCCTGTG